>DATKAO010000140.1 GCA_035498015.1 Myxococcota bacterium | reverse complement strand
GACGTCGACCGCATCCTCGTGCTGCACCACGGCGAGCTGCGCGAGAGCGGCACTCACCAGCAGCTCCTCGCGCAGCGCGGCCTCTACTGGCGCCTGTACCAGCTCCAGTACGCGATCCAGGAACGCGCGGCGTGACATGGGCTGGGCGCTCTCCTGGATCGCCGTCCAAGCCGAGCCCGACGCCGCGCTAGAGCTGCTGGGACTGAGACGCACCGGCGAGAAGGGTCTCTACGGCGAGGTGCCGTTCGCCGCGAACGCCTTCTCGAACGGCTGGTACGTGGTGGTCGCCGACGGCTGCGACGGGCCGCTCCTGTCTCGCGCCGCGCTCGCGCGAGCGAGCGCCGAAGTTACGGTGGTCGCGTGCAGCATCGAAGAGCACGTGATGGCGAGCTGGGCGTCGCTCTGGTCGGAAGGCCAGGAGGTCTGGCGCATCGCGCACGAGGCCGAGCGCGGTCACCTGGACATCGAAGTGCGAGGCGCCATGCCCGAGTTCTTCGAAGAGCTGAAGGACGACATCCTGAGCGAGCAAGGCGCCGAAGACAGCGGCGCCGGCGAAGTCGACTGGGTCTTCGACCTGCCGCTCCGCGCCGCCCACCGACTCACCGGCTTCAAACACGACGACCCGCACACGCCGTATGAGTTCGAGGTGCTCGAGCCGGCCCCACAGTCGGCGCCGCCGCCAGCGCCAGGAAAGCCGTGGTGGAAGGTCTGGAGCTGAGCTGAGTGCGGAATGCGCTCGATCGCGCGTTTGAAGCCGTTTCGTCCCCTGTTCCGCTCAGTGACTAAGATCTGAGTCGATGACTCGACCTGAGATGAGTAGTTTCTCAGGTTGATGTTCGATTCCGCGAGACTATGCACAGCCGTGTCTCAGCGTCGCCGCTGAGGCTCTGCAAGGCAGACCTCTTCAGTGAGTAGGGCCACTTCCGGTTCATCCTCATAGATGCGACGACGAAAGGTGTCGGCCGCGACCGAGGCGAGTCAACCACTGTGGTGGGACATCACGACCGAGCGTCAGTGGCAGTCTCACGTGGACCAATACACGCCCGGCTGGGGCGACGGTACACTACTCTCCACGGATCACTGAGGGACGATGTGATTGACGACGAGCACGACGATCTTGAATGCGCTGAGGGCTGGAGACTCACTCGACAGTATTGGCCTCCCGAAGGTGGATGGGTTCATCGATCTCCGCGGCTTCAAGGCGCCGCGGCCCAGAGTCGTGGGGACGCGCGGCTCGCCAATCGGCGAGATGCAGCTGTTGCAGGACCCGGTCGTCGTCCGGAACGCCCGTTGGAACTCCATCGACTTCTCTCGCGCGCGCCTCCAGTCAGTTCTCCTCTTCCATAGTCGCATCGAGAACTGCCGTTTCGATGGCGCCGACCTCTCGCATTTCGCGATGTGGGGCACCCAAGTCGAAAGCTCGAGCTTTCGCTTCGCCGATCTCCGAAGGGCCGCCCTCGGGGGAATTGGCCAAGACCGGAGTCGGAACTCCTTCCGGAACGTAGACTTTTCCGGGGCGGACCTACGCGAGACCGTGCACGGTTCGGCGGATTTCCGAGACTGCGTCTTCGACGACTGCAACCTGACCGGGGTGGACTTTCGAGCCGACGTGTTCGAGTCGTGCCGCTTCTCGGGCGAGCTGCGGGAGGTCCTGTTCTACCGGCAGGCCTTCAAGCTGGAAGAATTTCCGCCGAACGAGATGAAGAACGTCGACCTTCGCCGCGCGAAGCTGCGCATGTGCGCGTTTCGCAAGCTCGACCTGGATACCATTCGCTGGCCCGAAGACGCAGATCATATCGTGATCCGTGACCTCCCGGCCGCGCTCGACCGGGGAATCGAGCTACTCGAGTCGCGGAGCGATCTCGGTGCGCGCAGGCTCACCGTACAGCTGAATATGATCAAGCAGTGGCTCGGTGCGAATCAGCGGGTCGCTGTGATCAACCGGCTCGACTTCATCGAAATGGCAGGTGAGTGCGCGACGGACGAGCTGCTCTTGGTCATGCGACCCCACTAGGTGTGCGTCCGGAGCGCGTACGGGTCCTGGCCTCGTGACCGCGCGGTCGTCAGCTGCTCGAACGCCCGCCGGCTCCCTCCGGCTAGTCGCGGCGCCCTATCAAGGCAGGGTGCCATGAGCCAAGAGGGTGACTCACCCATCGTGCCAGCGTGGCGCCAAAATCGCCACAAAGCACCAAACAGCGCCCAACGCTCCCTTCACGGCTTGCCTCGTTCTGCCTATGATCGTGGCCGACGATGCGATGCGACCTCTGAAGTCACTGTTGGAGACGCCGAGAGTGGTGAAGCCCGCAGCGTGGCGAGACGCGGTGGCGTACGCCGGCCAGCGCATGTGACAAGATCCGAAGCTCAGGAGATCGCTCAAAGGATCATCAAGGCCAAGGAGCAGCGGGCTGGATTCGAAATGGTGCTCCTGGAGAACAGAACGCTGGAGCGCGCGTTCGGGTGGGTCTTCTTCTACGACTCGAAGCGGCACGCTGAAACGGGCAGCATTCGAGACGCCATTGCCGGCAATGCTCCGATCGTGGTGACCAAGGACGGCCAAGTACACAAGACGGGCACGGCGCACCCCGTGGAGTACTACCTGCGGAAGTTCGAGTAATGCTCGAGCGGCCCTAGCCCTCGAACACGATCGGCAGGCCGCGCAGCCCGCGCAGGATGAAGGAGTCGATCCGCTCGAGCTCCGCGGAGTCACGCCGCCGGATGCCGCGCAGGGTGAGCAGCTCTTCGAGGGCCACGCGCGCTTCGAGCCGCGCGAGCGCGGCGCCCAGGCAGAAGTGCACGCCGAGGCCGAAGGCGAGGTGGGCGGGGCGGTCGCGGTGGAGCTCGAAGCGGTCGCCCCAGGGGAAGGTCTCGCTGTCGCGGTTCGCGGAGCCGAGCATGGGCACCACGATCGAGCCCGCGGGGATCGGGACGCCCGCGAGCTCGGTGTCGCTGGTCGCCTCGCGGAACAGCACCTGCGCAGGTGAGTCGTAGCGCAGGCCCTCCTCCACGAGCGTGGGCACGAGGTCGGGCTCGCGCTGCACGCGCGCGAGCTCGGCCGGGTTCCGGGTGAGCGCGAGCACGGTGTTGCCGAGCAGGTTGGTCGTGGTCTCGTTCCCGGCC
>DATKAO010000139.1 GCA_035498015.1 Myxococcota bacterium | reverse complement strand
ATGCGCAGGATCCCCACCTGCGGTTGGTTGATCACCGCGAACCCGTAGAGGTTCCCCTCGCGCCCGGGGTTCGACACGGTGAAAGTACCGCCCGCGAGATCGTCCGCCCCGATCGAGCGCTCGCGCGCCTTGGTGGCGAGCTCGTTGATCGCCTCGGCGATCCCCACGAGTGACAGCCGGTCCGTGTCGCGAATCACCGGCACGAGCAGGCCGCGCTCGGTCTCGACCGCCACGCCCACGTGGATGCCGGCGCGCTCCACGATCGAGTCACCGACCACCGCCGAGTTGATGCGCGGGTAGTCGTGCAGCCCGCGCACCGTGGCCGCGACCACGAAGGGCAGGAACGACAGCCCGAAGCCGTGCTCGGCCTCGAACTCCTTCTTCTTGCGCTCGCGCAGCCGCGCGAGCTTGGACAGGTCGACCTCGGCCACGGTGCCGACATGCGGCGAGACCACGTGCGAGACCACCATGTGCTCGGCGATGCGCCGGCGGATGGCGGTGAAGGGAATCACCTTGTCCTCGGGGGTCACTCGGTGCGTCGGCACCTTCATGCGGCCCAGGAACTCGAGCAGCGTGCCGGGCGCCGCGGAGACCGGCGCAGCCTCGGCGGCCGGGGCCGGCGCAGCCGCGGGTGCGGCCGCGGCGCGGGCAGTCACGTCGGCCTTCATCACGCGGCCGCCGGCGCCCGAGCCGGCGACGCCCGCGAGGTCGATGCCCTGCTCTTCCGCGACGCGCCGCGCGACCGGAGACACGCGCGAGACGGGCGCGGTCGGCGCCACAGGCGCGGGGCGCGGCGCCGGAGCCGGAGCGGCGGGGGCCGGGGCCGCCTTGGGCGCGGCCTGGGCCGGGGCGGGCGCGGCCGGAGTCACTGCTGCGGCAGCGCCGCCCGCGGGCTCGAGCAGCGCGAGCTCGGCGCCCACGTTCACGGTCTGACCCTGCGCCACCAGGATCTTCGCCAGCACGCCGGCCTCGGGTGCGATCACTTCGGCGTCCACTTTGTCCGTCGTGATCTCGCACAGC
Source organism: Myxococcota bacterium (assembly GCA_035498015.1). Taxonomy (NCBI): domain Bacteria; kingdom Pseudomonadati; phylum Myxococcota; species Myxococcota bacterium. The sequence goes on along the minus strand of DATKAO010000139.1, from coordinate 1,404 downwards.
ACCTGGTCCTTCTCGACCTTCTCGCCCTCGCGCACCAGCCAGCGCTCGAGGGTGCCCTCGACCACGCTCTCGCCCATCTGCGGCATCGTCACGGGAATCGACATCGGGTTCTGGCCTCAGCGCGCTCAGAAGTCGAGCGCGCGCCCTTCGGCAGCGAGCGCCGCCTGCATCAACATCTCGCCCAGCGTCGGGTGCGCGTGCGCGGTCTCTGCGACCTCGGTCGTGGTCGACTCCACGATCATGGCCAGCGCGATCTCGTTGATCAGCTCGGTCGCGCCGTAGCCGATGATCTGGCAGCCCAGGATCTCGCCGTACTTCGCGTCGGAGACGATCTTCACGAAGCCCTCGGTGTGACCCGTGCCGACGGCCTTGCCCGACGCGGCGAACGGCGCCTTGCCGACCTTCACGTCGTGACCCGCGGCGCGCGCCTCGGCCTCGGACAGGCCCACGCTCGCGACCTGCGGCTGGCAGTAGATGTTCGCGGGGATCTTCTTCTTGTCGATCGGGTGCTTGCGGATGCCCGCGATGAACTCGACCGCGGCCACGCCCTCGTGGCTCGCCTTGTGCGCGAGCAGCGGCGGGCCCGAGCAGTCACCGATCGCCCACACGCCCTCGGCGCTGGTGCGCTGGTCGGGGCCCGTCTTGATGAAGCCTCGCTCGAGCGCGACGCCGCGCGTCTCCAGCCCGAGGTCGGCCACCAGCGCCCGCCGGCCCACGGCCAGCAGCAGCTGGTCGGCCTTGAGCTCGAGCGCGCCCTTCTCGTTCTCGGCCGTCACCAGCACGCCCGCGCCGCTCGCGTCGAGTGACTTGAACGCGGTCTGGGTCAAGATCTTCATGCCCGCGCGCTGGAACGAGCGCGAGAGCGCGTCGGCGGTCTCCTTGTCGAAGCCCGGCAGCAGCTGGTCCTGCATCTCGACCAGCGTCACCTGCGTGCCGTAGGCGTTGTACGCGTAGGCGAACTCGAGACCGACCGCGCCGCCGCCGATGATCGCGAGCGAGCCCGGGAGCTCGCGCGACTCGAGCGCCTCGCGGCTGGTCAGCACCTTCTTGCCGTCGACCTGCACGCCGGGAAACACGAACTCGGTCGAGCCGGTGGCCAGGATCACGTGGCGCGCCTCGACCGACTCACTCGCGCCCTCGCGCGTGATCACGACCTCGCGCCCCGCGGCGAGCCGGCCGCGGCCGAGCAGCACCTCGATCTTGTTCTTCCGCATCAGGCCGTTCACACCGCGCACCAGCCGGTCCGCGGCGGCGCGGCTGGCATCGATCACCTGCGCGTAGTTCGCGCTCTGGCCCTCGACCACCAGGCCCGGCACGCCGTGCTTCACGGCGTTGAAGGTCTCGGCGGCGGACAGGATCGCCTTGGTGGGGATGCAGCCCCAGTTCAGGCATACACCACCGAGT
>DATKAO010000138.1 GCA_035498015.1 Myxococcota bacterium | reverse complement strand
TCCTGAAGGAGGCCGCGATGGCGAAGCTCTTCGCCTCGCAGGTCGCCGAGCGAGTCACTTCGGCCGCCGTCGAGCTGTTCGGCGGCGTCGGCTACACGCGCGAGTACCCGGTCGAGAAGCGCTGGCGCGACGCCAAGATCGGCAAGATCTACGAGGGCACGAGCAACATGCAGCTCCAGACCATCGCGAAGCAGATCCAGAAGGGCTGAGAACCCGGCATGGCGAACCTGCTCACCCTGGTGCGGCTGTTCGCGGTGGCGCCCTTCGCGTGGTGGGTCGCGCGCGGCGACGCACCGGTGTGGGCGGCGACGCTGTTCTGTGTCGCGATCGCGACCGACCTGGCCGACGGGCCGCTGGCGCGCGCGCGCGGCACGGCGAGCGGCGTGGGCCGGGCGCTCGACCACGCGTCGGACTTCGCGTTCGTGGACTCCGGCCTCGCGGCCGCGGCCTCGCGCGGGCTCGTGCCCTGGCTCCTGCCCGTGCTGGTGGCCGTGGCCTTCGCGCAGTACGTGGCCGATTCCTACTGGCTGCACCGCGCGGGCCAGCTGCGCATGAGCGCGCTCGGGCGCTGGAACGGGATCCTCTACTTCGTGCCGCTGGGCGGCGCGCTGCTCCTGGACCTGGGGCTCGGCGGGCTGGCCGGGCCGACTCAGTGGCTGGCGTGGGCGCTCGTGCTCTCGACCCTGGCCTCGATCGCCGACCGCGCGCTCTCGCTGCGCCGCGCGGCGCCGGTGTGACTCGCCGCCTCGCCGCCGCGGCCGCTGCCCTGTGTCTCGCGGCCTGCGCGGGCGGTGCGCTGCCGCCGGGCGGCCCGCCAGCCGCCCCGCCGGCGCGCCGGCCACCGGCTGCGCCCCCCGAGGCGCCCGCCCGCGGCTACCTGGCGACCACTCCGCAGGGGGTCGAGCTCGAGTTCGACGCCGCGCGCGGCACCTACGCGGTGCGCGAAAAGCCAGACACCTGGTGGCTCGATGGCCGCTTCTTCCGCCGGGCGGGCGGCGCCTGGGAGTCGAGCCCGAAGCTCGACGGCCCCTGGCAGCCCTGCGCCCCGGCCGATCTCCCCGCCGGTCTGCGCGCCGCTAATCTCGCGCGATGATCGGAACGCTGCTGTCGACGACCGGTCTCCTGATCCTCTCGAACCTGTTCATGACCTTTGCCTGGTATGCGCACCTGCGGAATCTCGCGGGCCGGCCGTGGTGGCTCGCGGCGCTGGCGAGCTGGTCGATCGCGCTGTTCGAATATCTGTTGCAGGTCCCCGCCAACCGGATCGGTTACACGGCACTCTCGTTGCCGCAGCTGAAGATCCTGCAAGAGGTCATCACGCTCGCGGTGTTCGTGCCCTTCTCGGTGCTCTACATGCAAGCGCCCGTGCGGCTCGACTTCCTGTGGGCGGGGCTGTGCATGCTGGGCGCGCTCTACTTCATGTTCCGCGGCGCAGGCGTATAATCGGCTCGCATCGAGAGGAGGTCGGATGGACGTTCAAAAACTGCTTCGCAATCCGAGATTCAGACTTCTCCGAGACCCCGCGCCGGACCCCACTCAGCTGAAGCAGTTTTCAGAACACGCCCCTCCGAACCTTCCGCGCACCTACATGCGGTTCGTCGAAGCGTGTGACCGCGCGCGCGGGAAGATCCCGTACGACACGGGCTACATCGAGTTCTTCCGGCTCGAGAGCGTGCTGTCCGAGAACGCCGCGCACCGCCTCGAGCAGAGCCTGCCAGGCTTCTTCGCCTTCGCCAGCGACGGCGGCGACGAGCTGTACGTGTTCGACCTGCGCAAGGAAGACGGAGCGCCGGTGTGCTCGGTCTCCGCCAAGTCGGCGAGTGTCTCGGCGGTCTCGAACCTCACGAACAGCTTCTCGGAGTTCCTCGAGGGCATCGTGATGATGTCGGGAGCCTGAGCTCCGTCGTTTCCGTCGACCTGGCCGCGCGCCGCAGCGACGACGTCGGCGTGGCGGTGCTCGGCAGCGCCCCGCCGTTCGTGCGCTGTGAGTGGGTGCGCGGGCTGTCCGTCGAGCTGGGGCGCGTGCCCGAGGCCGAGCGTCTGGCGGACTGGCTGGCTGCGCTGTCCGACTCGTGCGGCGCGCGCTTCGTGGTGATCGACGGGCCGCAGGCCTGGAAGGACGAGGCGAACGGGCTCGTGCACCAGCGCCGCTGCGAGCGCGAGCTCGCCACGCAGGCGAAGACCGGCCCGCCGGGCCGGGTGCTGCCCGGCACGCAGCGCCGCTTCACTCTGCTGTCGATCGCGCTCTTCGACTCACTCGCGCGGCGCGGGCTTCCGCGCTTCGATCCGGCTCGGCCGTGCGCCCGCGCCGCGCTCGAGGTGTTTCCGACCGCGAGCTGGCGTGCGCTCGGCCGGCGGCCCTTGCCCGGCAAGCGGCGCAGCTCGCCGGCCCAGCTCGCCGGCGCGGCGGAGTTCCTGCGCCGGCAGTGCGGGCTGCGCTTCCGCGGCGCGCCGACTCACGACGAGCTGCAGGCCGCCGTGGCGGGTCTGGCCGGGCTCGCGCTGTGCGGTCATCCCGGTCTGACCTGGACCGCGCACGGAACGCCCCCGGCTCAGGTCGGCGGGACCTGGCGCGAGGGAGTCATCGGGCTCGCCTCGCTGTCGAACAGCTCGCGGTAGGCACGGCGCAGGAAGCACAGACCGATCGCCGCGTTGAAGAACACGAAGAAGTTGTGCTGCACGAAGCCGAAGATCGAGGCCTCGCCCGCATGACTCGAGAACAGGTGGACCCAGAGGGTGATCGCGACCGCGCGCATCGGCGTCGGGAACGCAGCCCCGAAGAAGACCACCGGCACGTAGCCCAGCATCTGGCGCAAGCTCACTTCGATCCCGAACAGGTGAGCCGCCGCGGTGTAGACCCCGACCGCGATCAGGATCGAGGGCGCGCGGATCGCCACGATCCCCAGGTAATGCCAGGGCGACGCCTGCCGGAAGGCGCGGAAGATCGCGCGGTCGCGCAGCGCCGCGCCGACGCGGAGCTTGCCCGCGAAGAACGCCGTCATCGCCGCGAACGCGATCGCCCCGGCGAGGGCCAGCCACGGGATCAGGTCGAACTCGCGCGGCAGCGCGTCTCGGGCCATGAACCAGCCGAACGTCGCCCAGGCCAGGAGCGAATAGATCTCGCACACCATGATGAACAGCATGCTCGAGCCGATCTCCCAGCCCGGGATGCCGTGGCGGCGGTTCATGTAGAGCGCGATCGCGCCCTTGCCGACCTGCTCGTTCAGGATCGAGATGATGTAGGCAGAGGCGCGGATCGGCAGCACCTCGCGGTAGCGCACCGGGGTGTTGAACCAGTTGATCGCGCGCCAGACCACCGCGGTGTCGATCACGAGATACAAGAGTGAGTAGGGAATCATGAGCGCCAGCCACGGCCCCCAGCTCACCGCGTCCAGCACCTGACGCATGTAGGCCGATACGTCCTGCCCGTTGCGCGCGGCCGTGCCCGCGATGCGCCGCCACATGAAGTAGAAACACACCGCGGTGATCGCCCAGGGCAGGGCCTTCTGCCACAGCGGGGCACGTGGGCGCCGGACGGCGGCCGAGTCGCTCACGCCGCGGCCTCGAGCTCGAGCGTGCGCTCGAGTGTCTCGTCGAGCGCGCGCAGCGCGATGCCCAGCGCCAGCGCGGCGGGCGCCGGGTCGAGCCGCACGTCGTCGAGGATCACGTCGAGCACCTCGGGCGAGAAGCCCGGACCGAGCAGCTTCTCGCGCAGGCCGAGCGCGGCGCGCACCGGCGCGACCGGCACCGGCACGAGCAGCGGGCTGCGGCCGCGCAGGCGCGCGCAGCGCGCGATCAGCTCGCGCCGCGGGAGTGACTCGGGGCCCACCAGGTCGAGCGCCGCGCCGCGCGCGCAGTCGGGCTCGAGCGCGGCGTTCAGCACGGCCTCCGCCACGTCGCGCGCGTCGGCCGGCTGCTCGAGGTTGGCGCCGCCCGCGAGCAGCGGCACGAACGGCGCGCGCGCCTCGCGCGCCAGCACGTGCGAGCCGATGCTGTCACAGGCCAGGAGGAGCGGGCTGCGCACGATCGTGAAGGGAATGCCGGCGGCGCGCGCCAGGTCCTCGGCGCGGCCCTTGCTGCGGTAGTACGAGTTGGCCGAGCGCGCGTCCGCGCCGACCGCGGACACGACCACGAGCTTCTGCACGCCGCCTTCCGCCGCGGCCGCGACGATCGCGCGCGTGGTGTCCACGTTCGCCGCCTCGTAGCCCTCGCTGCGGGTCGGGATCAGGATGCCGGCCAGGTGAGTCACTGCGGCCGCGCCGGCGCAGGCCGAGCGCAGCGCGGCTGCATCGCTCCAGGCCACGCGCGCCACGCGCACGCGCGGGTCGAGGCCCGCGAGCTGAGCCGCGGCGCGCTCCGAGCGCACCAGCGCCGTGATCTCGACGCCCGGGCGCGCCAGCGCGCGCTCCAGCAACACGCGGCCGAGCGCCCCGTTCGCGCCGGTCACGACCAGCCTGGGCACTAGACGAAGCGCCCGCGGCCCACGATCGGCCAGATCTCTTCCACCGAGTCACCGCGCGCCGCGTAGAAGCGCTCGTGCAGGTTGATGGTCGTGTCTCCGTGACTCGGCAGGATCCGCAGCCGCTGGCCCGGCTCGAGCTCGACGCCTTCGTCGCACAGCACGTGCCCGTGCTCCTCGGACAGGCCGACCACGCGCGCGCCCAGGTCGAACGCGACGGGCGGGCCGAAGTCGTTGGAGAGCGACTTCACGCCCGCATCGGTCACCAGAAGCCGCCCGCGCCGGTGCAGCACCGTGGTGTGCAGGGTGAGCGCGGTCTCGAAGTCGCTGCGCACCTCGCGGTAGCGGCCGTCCATGAACACGTAGCTGCCGGCCTGGATCTCGGTGACTCCCGGCACGCAGCCGGTGAAGTCGAAGGTGCCCGTGCCGCCGGAAGACACGATCTGGGGCGCGAGCCCCGCGGCGCGCAGCGCCGCCACGTGGGCGGTGAGCGCGGCGGCGGCGGCCTCGGCCAGCTCCTTGCGCTTGGCCGCATCGGGCACCAGCACCGCGTGGCCCTCGTAGCCCATGACTCCCCGGTACGCGCAGCGCCCCGACGCGAGCCGGCGCGCCAGCGCGACCGTCTCCTCGGGCGTGTCGGTGCCGCAGCGGTGCATGCCGGTGTCGACCTCGATCAGCGCGCCGAGCGCGGGCGCGGGCGCGGAGGCGGTGCGCAGCGCGCGGTCGAGCGCGTCGACCTGCGCCGCGCTGTCGACGGCCACGATCAGCTCGGGCACGCTGCGCGCCAGCGCGAGCAGCCGCGCGAGCTTGGTGTCTCCCACGATCTGGTTGGCGATCAACACGCTCGTGCGCACGCCCGCGGCCGTGAGGGCCTCGGCCTCACCCAGCTTGGCGCAGGTGACTCCGATCGCGCCCGCGGCCAGCTGGCGCCGCGCGACCTCGGCGCACTTCGGGGTCTTCCAGTGCGGCCGGAGCTTGGCGGGCTTGTCGGCGAAGAAGCGCGCCATGGCCGCGATGTTGCGCTCCATGCGCTCGAGATCCACGACGAGCGCGGGTGTGTCGATCTCGGCCACGCGCATACCTCATGCTAGCATGCCCGCCGTGCTCGCGAAGTTCGTCTACGCGCTCGCGGGGGTGGCGCTGGCGGTGTCACTCGTCGGCCTGAACCGCGCGTCGAACGACATTGCGCGCTCGAGCCTGACGCTGCCGGGCGGCGTGCCCGCGGTGGTCTGGGAGCCCTCGCCTCCGCTCGAGTTCGGACAGACTCCAGCGTTCGATCCGCCCGTGCCCGTCGTGATTCTGTGTCATGGCTTCTCGGGCGATACCGCGATGACCAGCGCCCTGGCGCGCCGCATCGCGAAGGCGGGCTACGCGGTGGTGGCCATCGACTTCCGCGGCCACGGCGAGAACCAGAACCCGTTCGAGGTCGGGGGCGACGGCATCCAGCTGCGCCAGGACATCGACGCGGCGCTGCTCTACGCGCGCAGCCAGCCGCGCTTCGACGGGCAGCGCATCGCGCTGGCGGGTCACTCGATGGGCGCGTTCGCCGTGCTGAGTCACGCGCAGCACGACCCGGGCGTCGCGGCGGTGATCGCGCTCTCGGGCGCAGGCGCTGCGCGCGGGCCGTACACGCCGCCGAACACGCTCTTGATCTGGGCCGCGAACGATCCGCCCGGGCTGCGCAAGGCGGCGCGCGAGCTCGCGGCCAAGCTGGCAGGGCTCGAGCAGCTGGTGGCCGACAAGACCTACGGCGACGTGGACCACGGCACCGGCGTGCGCATGAGCGAGGTGCCGGGCGTCGACCACATCCTGGTGCTGTACTCCGCCGAGACCGCGCGCCGCATCGTGGAGTGGCTCGGCGAGACGCTCGGACCGGGGGCGGGCCCTGCCGAGACACCGGGTCCCGACCCGCGCTTCCCGTGGATCGGGCTCGGCCTGGGCGCGCTGGTCGTGCTGGCGTTCGGCCTGCCGCGCGCGCTCGCGCCGCTCGCGCCGCGCATGGGGCTGGCCCCGGTGAGCCGGCCGCTGACTCACCTGGTGCTCCTCTTGCTGGCGCTCGCGGCCGCGGTCGCGATCCAGGCCGGCGCCGACGCAGTCACCACGCGCGGCGCGTTCGGCTTCGTGCCGCTCGAAGCGGGCCGGCAGCTGTTCGAGTTCTTCGCGCTCGCGGGGGTGATCCTGCTGGCGCTGGGGGCGCGCCGGCGCGCGGCCACGGCCGACGGCCTGTCCGACCCGCGCACCTGGCTCACGGCGGGCGCGCTGTTCCTGGCGGTCTACGCGGTCGTGGGCACGCTCGTGCTGCCGCTGTGGAACCTGTTCCCGGCCACTCACCGGCTGGTCTGGGCGCTGGTGGTGTCCGGGCTCATGCTGCCGTACTTCGCGGCTTCGGAGTGGCTCCTGCGCGGCGCGGGAGTCACCGGGCTCTGGCTGCCCGCCGTGGGCAAGCTGCTCACGCTCCTGGTCGTGGGCGCGGCCTGCGTGAGCGGGCTCCTGCCGTTCGTGATCGTGCTCGGGCTGGGCTCGATCGCGCTGTTCTTCGCGCTGTTCGAGCTGATCGCGATCCGCATCTCGCGCTGCATGCCGGGGCCGTGGATCGCGGCGCTGTTCCAGGCCGCCTTCACCGGCTTCACGTTCTCGGCGATCTTTCCCTTCACGGGGAAGTGACTCAGGCGTCGGCGCCTTCCACGTCGAGCCAGCGCACGAGCGGGCGCAGCGGCGGCTGGCCGTCGTGGTTCCAGTCGAGCGGCGGCGCCTGCATGCGGCCGAGCGGACACAGGCGCGAGGCGCCGGCCGCCGCGGCGATCGCCGCGAGCCGGCCGCGCTCGCCGGCCAGCCCCGCGTGACCCACGCACGACAGGTGCGGCGCCAGCGGGGCACAGAACGCGCCCAGTGACTCGAGGTCGGGCACCGGCACGACCGACAGGAAGCGGAACGCGCCGGCGGGCGGGCGCGCGTCGCTCGACTCGAGCGCGACCGTCCAGGTCGAGGCGCCGGCGGCCATCTCGAGCCGCGTGCCTTCGCGCACCGCGGCGCGCGCCCGGAGCTCGACCAGGTCCGAGGCTTCCGCCGGCGAGAGCGCGCCCCGCGGCAGCTCGTCCTCGAGCTCTTCGAAGGCGTTGGCGAGCGCGCGCGCGACCTCGGCGGCGCGGCCGCGCGGCGTGTCGACCGCGAGCGCCCAGGCGGGCGAGAGACAGCCGCGGCCGTCCCACAGCGCGACGTCGAGCGCGAGGCGCCGGCCCGCGACCAGCGGGTCGACCGAAGGCCCGATCACCGCCAGAGACACTCTGTGGCCGTAGCCGAGAAATGGCCGGCTCGAGCCGACGCGCGCGCGCAGCGCCGCGATCGTGGCATCGGAGCCGTGCGCGACCACCGCGTCGGCGTCGTCGAGCGCCTTCAGGTCGGCGCCGATGCGCAGCGCCGCGCCCACTCCGGGGTCGGCCTCGCCGAGCGAGGCCGCGAACAGCCGCGCGGACACCGGGTCGGCCGAGGCCGGCTTGGCGTACACCGCCGAGCCGGCGAGCAGTGGCAGCGCCAGCGCCGAGAACGCCGCGCTCGGGATCGACCCGGCCAGCCACACGGCCGTGACCGGCGGCACCCAGCACGGCTCGGACAGCTCGCGCGCGCGCAGCGCGCTGAGTGACTCGGCGGTCCAGCCCTGGAGCGCGAGCCGCACGCCGCGGTCGACCACCGCCGCCGAGTAGATGCCGTGCTCGCGCCCGAGGCGCGCGCGCTCGGGGCTGTCGGGCGCGCGCCAGCGCTCGAAGGTCTCGGCCAGCGCACGAATCACGCGCGTGGGCTCGAGCGCTTCGCGCGCCCCGGCCAGCTCCACCAGCTCTCTCACGGCGCACCCAGGAGCGCGTCGGCCGCGAGCGAGCAGCCGCGCGCCTCGGCGCCGCGCAGGCGGCCGAACACGCGGAACCCGCCGGGCACGAGCTCGCCCAGGTCGGAAGTCAGCACGGCCAGCGCAGAGCCCGTGTTCGCGAGGTCGAAGTGCGCCAGCACGCCCTCGGCGCCGGGCGCGACGTCCTTCTGCGTGGCCGGATCGACCACGCGCGTGCGCACCCAGGGCGGCACGCGCTTCACGTCGGTGTACGTGCCGGTGCGCAACGTGGGCTCGTAGAACTGACTCGCGAGCTCGCACATGCCGTACTGGTTCACGATGCGCGCGCGCGGCACGCCGAGCGCCCGCTCGATCGCGCCGTGCAGCTCTTCGCGCGTGAGCTCGCGCGAGCGGCCCTTGAAGCCGCCCGTCTCCATCACGCGCGTGCCCGCGGGCAGGCGCAGTGACTCGCCGCGCTCGGCCAGGCGGTCGATCAGGTGCACGAAGGCGAAGGCCGTGCCGCACAGCGCGAGCGGCTCGCGTGCGGCCGCCAGCTCCGCGAGCGCGGCATCGGGGTCCCAGCCCTTCGCGTCGACCAGGAAGCGGCTCTCGGGGCTGCCCATGCGCTCGACCGCGCGCGAGAACATGTAGGAGAGCGACGAGTCGGGCGCGTCGGCGGCGCTCGGCGCCAGCACCACGAAGCGCAGGCGCGCCGCGTCGGGGCAGATGAACGCGCGGAAGGTGGTCTCGAGCGAGGCGTCGTAGAGCGCGAGTGAATCGAGCTCGAGCGCGCCGCGCAGCTCGGTCGTGCTGCCGCTGGTGCGGAACGTGAGCACGGTGTCGGCGGGCGGGAAGATCGCGACGCGCGCCTCCTTGAACGCGCCCGTGGGCAGCGCCGGGATGTCGCGCCAGTGCCGCACCGACGCCGGGTCGCGGCCGAACGCCGCGCACCAGCGCCGGTAGGCCGCGCCGCGCTCGACCTGCAGCCGGAACAGCGCCAGCGCGAGCCGCTCGAAGCGCGCCTCGTCGGCGGGCGCGTCCACGCCCTCGGCGATCCAGGCCAGCACCTCGCGCTCGAGCTCCGCGCGAGTCACTCGAGCGCCTCCCCGAGCTCGTCGGCCGCGCGCTCGAGCAGCGGCTCCGCGATCGTGAGCGGCGGCGTGAGCGCCAGCGTGCGCAGGTCGGGACCCTCGCCCAGCACCACCCAGCCCGCGCGCAGCGCGCGGCCCGAGGCGGCGCGAGCGAACTCCGCGTCGTCGAGCTCGAGCGCGACGAGCAGCCCGCGCCCGCGCAGCTCGCGCACGCGCGGATTGCCGGCGACCCGCTTGCCCAGCCGTTCCAGCCAGCGGGCGCCCAGTGACTCGCTGCGCGCGACCAGGCTCTCGGCGTCGAGCGTCTCCAGCACCGCCAGCGCAGCCGCGCAGCCCAGCGGGTTCCCCAGGTGCGTGCTGGTGTGCAGCGCCTCGCCGTGCGACGCGGGCCAGCGGCGCATGACCTCGGCGCGGCCCACGCAGGCCGAGATCGGGAAGCCTCCGCCCAGCGCCTTGCCCAGCGCGACCACGTCGGGAGTCACTCCCTCGTGCTCGCAGGCCAGCCAGCGGCCCGTGCGACCCAGCCCGGTGTAGACCTCGTCGGCCACGAGCAGTGCCCCGACCTCGTCGGCGATCCGGCGCAGCTCGGCCACGAAGCCCGGCGGCGGGAACACGAGCCCCGCGCGGCCCTGGATCGGCTCGAACAGGATCGCCCCCACGTCGCCCGCGCGTGCCGCGCGCCGCGCCGCCTCGGCGTCGCCCCAGGGCACGAAGCGCGTCTGACCGGCGAGCCGCGCCAGGAACGGCCGCCGGAAATCGCCGCGCCAGGTCGCGTCGAGCGCGCCCAGGCCGAGCCCGTGGTACGCGCCCTCGAACGCCACGACGCCGGGCTTGCCCGTGGCCACCTGCGCCGTCTTCAGCGCGGACTCGACCGCGTCGGAGCCCGAGCTCGAGAGAATCGCGTGCCCGAGCCCGCCCGGCAGCGCGCGCGCCAGCGCCTCGAGCAGCCGCACCTTGATCGCCGCCGGAAACACGTCGCCCATCGCGTGCTGCAGCTCGGCCGCCTGCGCGCCGAGCGCCGCCGCGAGCCGCGGGTGGGCGTAGCCGAGCACGGCGGCGCCGAAGCCCGCCCCCAGGTCGACGAAGCGGTTTCCGTCCACGTCCAGGAGGTTCGCGCCGCGCCCGCTCTCCCAGAACAGCGGCGCGGGCGGGCCCTGCCAAGTCACCTCCGGACACTCGACGGCCGCCAGTCGCTCCGCCAGCGCTCGCGACCGCGGCCCCGGCACTTCCGTGGTGATGCGCGGCAGGTCCTGTCCGGTCACGGCGC
>DATKAO010000137.1 GCA_035498015.1 Myxococcota bacterium | reverse complement strand
TTCTACGTGCACTTCCCCGACAAGCGCGCAGCCTTTCTCGCCTTCACCGAGGCCGCGGCTCACGAGCTCATGGAGCGCGTGCGCGAGCGGGCGGCGGACGCGCGCGATTTCGAGTCACGGCTGCACGCATCGCTCGAGGCGATCCTGTCGTTCTCGGAAGAGAATCCGGGCGTGCTCGCGGCGGCGTTCGCCGACGAGGCCGTCCTGGCGGCGAGCACCTCGGCCGGCGCGAGCCTGCGCGACCGGCTCGCGCAGTCACTGGCCAAGGGCTTGCGCGACGGCATGCGCGCGCGCGAGCTGCGCCGCGACTACGACCCCTTCGTGATCGCGTATGCGATCGTCGGCCTCTTGCAGCAAGGGCTGCGCTACGGGTCCCACACGCAAGTCTCTCGTGAGGCTCTGCTCTCCAACCTGGTGCGCTTCTGCGCCCGCGCGCTGGTCGAGCCGCCAGCGCCCGGAGCTCGAAAGGAACCGCGATGACGCGACTGCGCTACGAGCCCGAAGAGCTGCTCCGCTCGCACGACTACGCGCGCCCGCAGGTCGAGGCGGGTCATACGCTGCACGGCGGATTCGACGCGGCCGGGAGCTACCTTCCGCCGCGCATCCTCGTGCGCAAGCCGGCGCTCGACGCCTGGACCGAGGCCCTGCGCGCGCGCGGCGGCGACCTCTTGCCTGCGGACTCGTCGCTGCTCTCCGGCGTGCGCTACCCGTCCGATGCGCAGCAGAAGCTCCTGATCCGCGAAGGCCTGGGACAGACCTTCTGGAACTCACTCACCATCATCGGCATGATCGAGGCGCGCGGCCGCGTGCTCGCCGACATGGTGTTCCCCGAGTTGCAGAACGCGGTGACCGAGGACGTCGCGGAGCTCGCGGTCGGCCACCTGAACCGCGGCCTCCTGCGCGCGCACGGCCTCGACGAGGGCGGCGAGCCCGAGCGCGGCATCGGCGGCCACGACGTCATGTGGTTCGCGCTGCGCGACCTCGCCTTCGGCAAGACCGACTTCCCGCAGCCCGTGGTGCCCGAGAACATCGCGCGCCCCGACGCCAACGTGCCCGTGTTCCCCGACATTCCGATCCAGTACGAGAGACTCGTCTACTTCCTGCTGAACCTGCTCATGATCGAGTTCCGGGCGGAGCGCGGCTTCTCGTCGACCGAGAGACTCCTGCGCGACCCCGAGCTCTTCCCCGCCCGCCGGCCCGAGGCCGACCACGCGGCCGAGATCGTGAACCGGATCCGCGCCGACGAGGAGATCCACGTGCACTCGCTGCGCCTGTATCTGGGCGAGCTGCGCCGGCTGCACTTCAAGACCGCGGGCGGCGGCACGCGCTCCGGGCGCGAGATCGTCGACACGCTGTGGGAAGGCATCGTGAAGTGGGCCACGATCGAGCAGCCTCCGCTGGCCGCCGCGCAGCAGAAGGCCGTGCTGCTGGACCGCATCGGCGCGCACCCCGAAGCCGCGCGCGTGCGCGCGGAGTTCCTGGCGCTGGAAGAGCGCTAGCCGAGCGAGAAGCCGACCGCGGCCGCGAGCTCCGGCAGCGCCTGCTCCGGTGACTCGACCTTGATCGTGTGCATGCCGAGCGCGCGCGCCGCCTTCAGGTTGGCGCCGATGTCGTCCAGGAACACCGCCCGGTCGGGCGTGACGCCGAGCGCGCGGCACGCGAGCTGGTAGATGCGCGGATCGGGCTTGCGCAGCCCCACCACCGCCGACTCCACGAAGGCGTCGAACAGCGCGCGCAGCTCGAGGTCGCGGCGCTCCTTGCTCTGGTCGGGCGCGTCGCTCGCCCAGTTGTTGGTGAGTGCGCCCACGCGCAGACCGCGCGCGCGCAGCCTGCGGATCGCGCCGAGCATGGCGGGGCGCGGCTGTGACTCGACGCCGATCGCCTCCATCATGGGCGCGATCTCCACCCGCTCGCCCGCGGCGAGACAGTCGGCCTCGAACGCGGGCACGAAGGCCTCCACCCGCAGCTCGCCGCGCTCCAGCCGCGACCACGCTCCCGAAGGGCCGGTCGACATCACGACCCGGTTGATGAACCCCGCCGGCAGCCCGCGCGCGCGCTCGTAGCGCGCGATCGCGTGCAGGGGCGAGCCCAGCACCACGCCGCCCAGGTCGAACAAGACGCCCTCGAACTTCATGAGAGCGATCCTAGCCCGCCGGCTGGCGCCTCCGCTCGCCAGCCGGTACTCATGCGCACGGGGGTAGAGAGACCAATGAGTCTCGGCCTTTTCGGCCGGCGGGCCGCGCTCGCGGCGCTCGCGCTGTCACTCGCGTTCGGCCCGCGCGCCGCGCACGCGGGCAAGATCCCGCTCGACGAGCCGCCGCCCAAGGGTCCGCCCGCCACGCCGGTGAGCGTGGTCAAGAAGGTGCTGTTGTATCTGCCCAACCGCCTGTTCGACCTGACCGACATCGTGCGCCTGCGCGTGCGCGCGGGACCGGGCTGGGCAATCGGCGCGCGTGTGACCCGCTTCGCGCCCTTCTTCGCGGGTGACTACGACGCGACGTGGGTGGGCATGCCGGGTCCGCGCGGCCGCCCGTCGCTGCCGCTGCCGGCGGGTGTCGACGCCCAGCGCGGCATCGGCATCGGGCCGGTGGGCGTGGGCAGCGGCTCGCAAGCGCCCTACTACGGGGCGGGCGAGATCGGCGCCGGCGTGCACCTGTACATGCTCGGCTTCGACGCGGGCTTCGACCCGGTGGAGCTGGTCGACTTCTTCGCGGGCTTCGCGGGCTACGACGTATCCCACGACGACTTCTGAAGTACACTCCGGGCCCCATGAAGGAAGAGACTTCGTACGGCGGCTTCGGCTGCGTGATCTCGGCGCAGCCCGCGGAGCGCAACTGGGTGCCCGCCGGCTTTCCGGTGGCGAGCGGCTTCTGGACCTTCCGTGAGCCCGACGCGGTGGTGATCGTGCAGAACGATCGCCTGCGCGTCGCGGCCGTGCCGTTCACGCGCTCGAACGACGAGATGCAGTTTCTCGACAACGCCAAGCACATGTACTTCTCCACGCGCACCTTCGAGGCGCCGAAGAACGGGCGACTCACCGTGGAGTGGGACATGGCCGCGCAGATCGTGAACGGACACGACGGCGACCTGTACGACGGCTTCGTGAGCTTCCACCTGATGGACCTCGCGGCCGGCGTCGCGATCGACGTGTTCGCGGGCAACCACACCATCGCGACCGTGTACGCGCGGCTGCCGTTCCCGGGCGCCAGCGCGCCGCGCGCCGAGGCCGGGCCGCGCTTCTTCTCGCTGTTCGACGAGTTCCAAGGAGTCACCGAGCCCGGCCAGCTGCACCGCTACGCGATCGTCTACGACCGCGGCGAAGCCACGCTCGAGTGGCACATGGACGGGAAGCTCTTGAAGCGCGAGGTCAGCGCGCCCGACCTCGGGCCGTCGCTCCTGGCTCTGGGCATGATGACCGAGAAGGACATCGTGCCCAAGAAGGGCAGTGTCTCGTGTCACGGCCAGGGCGCGGTGGCGACCTGGGGCGGGATTCGCGTGATCAGCGAGGCGCGCTAGGGGTGCCGTCGCTCGGCACGCTGGTGCGCGCGCTGCGCGCGCCGTCGCTCACCGCGGGGGCGATGCCGGTGCTGACCGCGACCGCGCTCGTGGCTTCGCGCGGAGTGACTCTCGACTGGCTGAGCTTCGCGCTCACGCTGCTGGGCATGCTGGCCGCGCAGGGCGCCGTGAACCTGGTGAACGACTACTTCGACGACGCCTCCGGGCTCGACGCCGACCCCGAGTTCACGCGCAACCCGTTCCCGCTCGGCAGCCGGGTGATCCAGTCGGGCGCGCTCTCCAAGCGCGGCGTAGCGCGGTTCGCGGCGGCCTGCGGCGGGGTCGCGGTCGCGTGCGGCCTGTGGCTGAACGCGCGCGCGCCCGGGAACACGCTGCTCGTGATCTGTCTCGGCGCAGCCGTGCTCGGCTACTTCTACACCGCGCCGCCGCTGCGCATCGCCTATCACGGCGCCGGCGAGCCGGTGACCTTCCTCCTGTTCGGTCCGCTCGCGGGCGCGGGCACCGAGTACGCGCAGACCGGCTCGGTGACTCGCGCGGGGCTCGTGCTGTCGTGCTTCGTGGGCCTGCTCGCGATGGACATCCTGTACATGCACCACTTCCCGCAGCACGATGCCGACAAGCGCCACGGCAAGCTCACGCCCGTGGTGCGGCTGGGCCCGGCCGGCGCGGGCCGGCTCGTGCCGCTGCTCGTCGCCCTGCCCTATGCCGTGCTCGGAGCGGGCATCGCCGGGGGCCTCCTGCCCGCGGCGGCGCTGCTCGCGTTCCTGTCGCTGCCCTTCGGGGTGCGCGCCGCGCGCATCGCCTTGCGCACGCCCGCCGACCCCAAGCGCATGACTCAGGCGTTCGCGAACGTGTTCGGGCTGCACTTCACCGGCGGGCTCTTGCTCGCCGGCAGTCTGCTGTTCGCCTGAGACTCACAGCTCGTTGCGCGGGCGGAGCGACTGGAACAGCTCCTCGCCGGCGCCGTTCGCGGCCAGCCGCAGCGCGCGCGCCTGGGACACCACCCACCACTGACCGGCGGATGACTCGGCGAACGCCACGTACTGGGCGAGCTCGTCGTCGGAGAGTGACTGCAGCGCGAACAGGTTCCAGCGCAGCATCTCGTCGGCCGCCATCGGGTAGAGCTGCGGCTCTTCGCGCGCGGCGCGCTCGCGCAGCGAGCGGAATCCGGCCTGGTCGGTGCCTGAAGTCGTGCCCGACAGAGCGGCGAGCGCACCGTCGACCACCGCGCGATTCACGAGCACCGCGCCCTTCGAAGTCAGCGTGGCCGCGTCGAGCCTGCGCAGGAGCGCCACGCGCGCAGCCGGGAATTGTGACTCCGAGAAGCCCGTGCTGAACTCCTGGAAGCGCGCTGCGGTCTTCTCCTGGCGCCGTATGGCGCGCGCGTGCAGCACCTTCTGGCCGATGCCCGAGCGGAAGAACTGGAGCTGCGCCAGCGCCGCGTCCGGGTCCCAGTCCTCGGCGATGCTGGTCGCGACGCGATCGAACAGGCGCTGCGAGCCATACGTGCGCCGCACGGCCTGGCGCAGCGGCTGCGCGTGCGTGGGATCGATGCCCTCGCCCAGCGCGTCGACCAGCGATTGGACCGCCGGCTGCCACGAGGCGATCTCGAGCTCGGTCTGGTACGCGCGCAGCAGCGCCCGCGAGCCGATCTCGGGCTTGGCCGCGGCTTCGGCCAGGTCCTTCGGGAGCTCGATCGTCGGCCCGAACAAAAGGCTGCAGCCGAGCGCGAGCCCCGCGGCGCAGACCGCCGCCGTGACCGTTGCGGTCACCCGTGCCACCGACGCCGAGCTGGAGCGCGTCATCCGACCCGATTTTTCGGCCCCCGAAGGCGACTGCTATAACGGGGCTCCGCGGCGAGGAGTCGAGCGAGGAGTCATGCGGCCACGCTACCCACGCTCGCTCGCGGCGCTCGCGCTGCTCTTGTGCTGCAGCGCTGGCGCCCGGGCCGACGAAGAGCCGCCGCCTCCGCCGCCGCCCGCCGAGGTGGTCGGCTCGATCTCCTGGCACGGCGTCTCGGCGCTGGCCGAGTCCGACCTCGAGGCGCGCCTGTTCACGCAGGCGCGGCCGTGGTGGAAGCCTTGGGTCGACCGGCCGGGCTTCGACGAGGCGACCCTGGAAGGCGACATGCAGCGCATCGCGGCCACCTACCGCGAGTTCGCGCACTATCGCACGCAGGCGAGTTACTCCCTGATCTGGGACGAGAGTCACCACCAGGTCGAGATCGCGATCGACGTCGACGAGGGCCCGGCCGTGCACCTGGACACGCTGTCGGTCGATCTCTCGCAGCTGCCGGGCGGCGCGGAGCGCTGGAAGTCTCGCCTGGTCGACAAGCTGCCGCTCAAGAAGGGCGACCTGTTCACGGTCGGCGGCTACGGCGGCGCCAAGCGCGCGCTGCTCCAGGGCCTGGGCAACGCGGGCTTCGCCGACGCGCAGCTCAGCGGCGGCGGGGTGGTGGACCTCGCGACCAACACCGCGAGCGTCGACTGGGTCGTGCACCCCGGCCCGCGCGTCGTGGTGGGCCAGATCCACATCTCGGGCCAGAAGACGGTGAGCGACGAGGTGATCCGGCGCGAACTCGCCTTCAAGCCCGGCGACGTGTACTCGGAAGCCGACGTGCAGAAGAGTCAGCGCCAGATCTCCGATCTGGGCGTGTTCCAGAGCACCGTGATCGAGCTCGAGCCCGCGGACCCGAACACGCCGCCCGAGGGCCCGCCCCCGGGCAAGCTGACTCGCGACGTCGACGTGAAGGTCGAGGAGCGGCCGCTGCGCAACGTGCGCATCGGGCTGGGCTACGGCACCGAGGACCGGCTGCGCGCGCAGGTCGGCTGGCTACACCGGAACGTGTTGGGCCGCGCCGACAGCCTCGACATCCGCGCGCGCTACTCGTCGATCACCAACGAGTTCCAGGCCACGCTGCGCGAGCCGCACATGCCCGATCCGCGCACCACCATGTGGTTCGACGCGCGCATCCGCGACGACACCATGCCCGCGTACGACGACGTGGCGCTGGTGACCGGCGTCGCGGTCGAGCGGCCGCTGCGGCTCGGCTGGAGCGGTCACGTCGGCTACAACGTGGAATGGACCGACGTGCGCAAGGTCGCGAGCGGCATCCAGTCCCAGCTCGAACAATTCCGGCTGGGCGACATCGACATCGGCATCCGCCGCATCACCGCCGACAGCCTGGTAGACCCCACGAAGGGCACCTGGCTCGAGACCGACATCGAGACCGCCAGCAACGTGCTGGGCTCGGAGAAGAACTACGTGCGCTGGACGCTCGACGGGCGCGCCTTCCTGCCGATCGGGCCGACCGTGCTCGCCGGGCGAGTGACGCTCGCAACGATCGCCGGCTACGGCGACACCGCGAACTCCGAGCTGCCCGTGACCAAGCTCTTGTACGCAGGCGGCGCGGCCACCGTGCGCGGCTACGACTTCCAGCACCTCGGGCCAGACGACGCCCCCGGCAAGGCGATCGGCGGCCAGAGCCTGCTCACCGGCTCCGCGGAGCTGCGCTTCCCGATCTGGGGCGAGCTGCACGGCGCCACTTTCGTCGACGCCGGGCAACTCTCTCGCGACCCCTGGAATTGGCGGCCCGAGAAGCTCCGCACCGCGGTCGGGATCGGCTTTCGATACTCGACCCCCCTCGGACCGGTTAGAGTCGACATCGCCGGCCCCCTGGACCCCCCGGCCGGGGTCGACCACGTCCGGCTCTGGTTCGCGATCGGCCAACCGTTTTGACATGAAGCTCTGGCGCATCTTCCGGTTCCTCTTGCTCGCGACGTGCGCGCTCGCGCTCGCGCTGGGCGCCGCGGTCGCCGGCAGCTGGTGGGCGCTGTCGCACGGCTGGCAGCGCGAGCGGCTGCGCAGCCTGGCCGAGGAGCAGCTGACCTCGGCGCTCGCCGAGGCGGGCCTGCGGGGGCGCGTGCGGATCGGCGCGATCTCGGGGCCGCTCTACCCGGAGCTCACGCTGCACGACGTGCAGCTCGAGCGCGGTGGAGCCGTGGTGGTGCGCATCGCCCAGGCGGAGCTCGCGCTCGACCTGCGTTCGCTCTGGGGCGAGCGGCGCGTGATCGTGCCGCACGCGCGGCTCACCGGCGCCGTGCTCTCGCTCGCGCAGAACGCGCGCGGCGCCTGGCCGTGGCAGCCGGGACCGGACGACGTGGCGACACCCGACGAGGAGCGGCCGTTCTCGCTCGAGGTCGGCGAGGTGCGGCTCGACGGCGCGACGCTCGACGCGGTCTGGCTTCAGGCGGGCGCGCCGAGTCACCTGGCCGCGACGCTCGACGGCGAGCTACACGGGTGGGTGTTGCCGCGCGTCGGCGATCCGAGCTGGCCCGGCGCCGCGGCGGCCACGGCCGACGTGCAGCCGGGGCTGATCGGAGGCCGGGCGCTGCTCGGAGCCCGGCTGGATGCGCGGCTCGACGGCTCGAAGCTCACGCTGCGCGACTCACACTTCGAGAGCAGCTTCGGCCAGGTGCGGATCGAGGGTGACACCGACCTGGCCGGCTGGCTCGACCCCGACGCCGCCGCCAGCGCGAACCTGCGCGCCGACGCTCGGGCGCTCGACCTCGCGGTGCTGCTGGCGCGGCCCGAGCTGGCCGGCACCGTGGGCGGCAGCGCGAGCATCCAGGCCACGCACACCGCCGGTACCGACCTCGCCGACAGCCAGGCCCGCGTGTCACTCGTGCTGGCGAAGTCGCGCATCGGGCGGCTCAGCGTCGCCGACGGCGAGCTGCGGGGCAGCTACGAGCGCGGCCGCTGGACCATCGAGCGCGCGCTCGCACACACCAGCGCCGGCGTGCTCAGCGCCACGGGCTCGGGCGACCTCGAGCGCATCGCGAAGCTCGATGCCGACCTCGACGTGGCCGATCTGGCGGCGCTGGCCACGGTGGTCGGCACCCAGGCGCGCGGGCAGGCACGCGCCAAGCTGCGACTCGCCGGGGAGTGGCGCGCGCCCAGCGGCACGCTCGAGCTCCAGGCACGCGACCTGCGCACGGGGGAGCTCGAGCTCGGCAGCTTGGACCTGCGCGCGCGCAGCACCGGCCTCGACCGCTACCGCATCGAGCCGCTCTCGCTCGTGGCGCCCAAGCTGGCGATCAGCGCCGATGGCCCCGTGTTGCTGCGCCGCGCCGGCGACGCCGTGCAGATCGAGCGCGCGGACCTGCGCTTCTCGCCGCACGAGACCGTCTCGCTCACGGGCCGCGTGTCTCTCGCGCGAGTGACTGCGCTGCAGGCCCGGCTCGGACACCTGTCACTCGCCCGGGTCGCCCTGCTCACGAGCTCCGACGTGGCGCTGGGCGGCGAGCTCAACGGGACGCTGCGCGCCGATGGCGCCCTGCCGCGGCCGGCCATCTCCGGTCACCTGAGCTGGGACTCACCGCGGCTCGGCGCGGTCGAGGTCGGCGCGGTCAGCGCGGATCTGTCGACCTCGAACGGCGTGCTGCGCGGCGACGGGCGCATCGTCGCGGCGGGCCAGGACCGCTTGCGCGCGCGCCTCGCCCTGCCCTGGTCGCCGCGCGCCGATCCCGCGCGCGCGCTCGAGAGTCCGGACACCTCGCTCGAGCTCCAGGGAACGCAGCTCGAGCTCGCGCTCGTGCGCGAGTTCGCGCCGGACGCCCTGCAGCGCATCGACGGCAAGGTCGACGTGCGGCTGGCGGTGCGCGGCGGCTCACCACGACCCAGTGTCTCGGGCGAGCTCGTGGTCTCGAACGGGAGCTGCGACGTGCCGGCGCTGGCGCAGAACTTCGGGCCGCTCGACGCGCGCCTGCTGCTCGACGGCGACACGCTGCGGGTCGACCGCTTCGTGCTGCGCGAAGGCCCGAAGGGCACCGCGGAGCTCACCGGCGCCGTGAAGCTCGAAGGGCTGCAGCCCGCAGCGGCCGACTTGAAGCTCGTGATCGACGACTTCCCGATCCGCTGGCAGACCACGGTCCAGGCGCACGCCTTCGGGTCGCTCGACCTGCGGGGCCCGGTCCAGTCACTCGTGGCCGACGGCGAGATCGAGCTGCGCTCGTTCCGCTACTCGCTCGCGGGCGGCACCGACCCGCTGCTCGGCGAGGTCACCGTGAAGGATTCGAGCCTGCCCGCCAAGCCAGCGCGCGAGACTCCGGCTTCGGTCTCGGAGCTCTGGACGCGGGCCGCCACGAACGTGCGCGTGGTGGTGCCGAAGGACGGCCGCGTGCAGGGCCAGGGGGCGAGCCTCGAGATCGCGGGCGCCCTGGTCGCCTCGAAGAGTCCGGGCGGGCCGCTCTTGGTGAAGGGCGCGATCGACAGCCAGCACGGCAGCTACCGGCTGCGCGGCAAGACGTTCATCGTGGAGCGGGCGCACGTGGCGTTCGTGGGCCGGCCCGACCTCGACCCCGATCTCGACGTGCGCGCGATGCACCGCGTGCGCAACGTGAAGGTCTACGCGCTGGTGCGCGGGCGCGCGTCGTCGCCGTCCGTGCAGCTCACCAGTGACCCGCCCTACCCGCAGGACGACGTGCTGGCGCTGCTCCTGTTCGGCAAGACGCGCGACGAGCTGGGCCAGCAGCAGGCCGGGCAGCTGCAGTCGGCGATCGCCGGCACGGCGGGCGCCGCTGCGCTCGACTCACTCTCCACCCGCCTCGGGCTCGACATTCCGATCGACACGCTCGAGGTGGACGACTCGGAGTCGTCGACCGGCTCGGCGAACACCACGGTGGGCATCGGCGGCTACGTGACCGAGGACATCTTCGTGCGCTACGGCCGCGGCGTGGGGCCCGATTCGGAGAGCAACGTGCGGGTGGACTGGCGCTTCCGCAAGCGCTGGAGCGTGGAGACTTCGATCTCCACGCGCGGTGACTCGTCGGCCGACCTGGTCTGGACCTACGACTACTGAGTCAGCGGCGAGCCTGCTTGGTGCGGAGCCGCAGCGACAGCTGGACGAATTCGCCCGGACGGGCCAGCGCGAAGCCGACCGAGAGCTGCACGATGCCGCGCTCGAGCTCGCGCGCTGCGGTCGTGTCGGCGCCGCAGCGCGCGAACCATGCCTCCGCCGCGCGGCGCCCGGGGAAGGCGCCGCGTCGGTGGAGGCCGCCGAGGAAGGCCTGCGCGCGGCTCACGACCTCGGCCCACAGGGGTTCCTCGTTGGCCTCGGAGCGCACCCACGCGAGCCCGCGCCGCAGGCTCTCCTCGACGAGCAGGAGCGTCCGACGGGCCGCGACGCCGCCGCGATCGTCGAGCGGCCCGTTCGGACGCCCGACACCATTCCGTGTCGCCGCCAGGCCCGCGGGGGGCTTCCACGGGCCGCGCTCTGCGTCGCTGCGCGCGTACGCCGCCGCGGCCTCGGCCGCGGGCACGAAGTCGCGCAGCGCCGCGCCCGGCAGGCCGTGCCTTCCGGGCCAGCACAGCACGGCGCTGCCCGCGGGCAGGCCGAGCCCGTCGAGCCAGGCGCGCGCCGCACGTGGATCCGGGCAGTCACTCGGCGGGTCGACCAGGAGCAGCGCGCGACGGCACGCGCAGTAGCGCGCGGCCGCCTGCCACAGCGCGGGGTCGGGCGCGCGGCCCCGGGCGTCCGGCGGCACGACCAGCAGCTGGAACGCCTCGCCGCGCTCGAGCGCGAACAGCCCGCGCCGCTCCGCCTGGCGGCCGGAGCCGACGAGATCGCCGGGACCCGGTGCGCCGCCGCTGCTGCCGCGGCGCACCCGCTCGACGCCGAGCCAGTCCGTCGCCTCGGGCAGTGACTCGCTGGGATCGGGCGCCGGCGCCGCCCAGCGCACCAGCCGTGACTCGGCGCGCAGCACGCGGTCTGCGCGCCGCGCGTCGTCGGCAAAGCCGAGCCGGCCGTGGCGCTCGAACGCGCCCGTGCCCGCGTCGCGCAGCTCGAGCTCGAAGCCGTCGCGCTCCGGGCGCCGCACCCGCACGCGCAGCTGGTTGCCCCAGCTGCCGGCGCTCGCGGCCTCGAGCCGCAGCGTGCCGCGCCCGAGCTGCGCTGGCCGGGCACCGCTCGCCACGCGCAGCGCGACCGCATGCGTGCCGCCGTGCGCGAAGAAGGCCCGCAGCGCCTGGCCCAGCGGAGACTCACTCGACGCCGGGCCGAACTCGCGCAGCGCGTCGGCCGCGCCGAAGAGTGAAACGGGGGTATCGATGGGGCCGCGCGCCGCGCGCCCGACGAAGGCCGCCACCGAGCTCGGCGCGAGCGCGATCCCGCGTCCATCGCGATCCTCGGGATCGCGCGCGAAGCTCGCCGGATACAGCGGGTGAATGGGCAAGGGCCGGCTCCTCCAGGGCCGGGATTCCAAGCCGCGTGCCAGGCGGGGCGGCCGCGGAGGCGCGTCCGCGGGCCGCGCTTCTGTACGCTGGGACGAACACCCCGGCCGCGCCGTGCGACACTGCGCGCATGGCGAGCCTGGTCGAGCGCAGCGATTCCGAGGGGGTGAGCGTCCTGTGTCTCCAGCGTCCGGAGGTGCTGAACGCCCTCTCGCCCCAGCTGTTTTCCGAGCTGCGGGCGCACGTCGAGCGGATCGCGACCGAGGTCGACCGGGTCGGCTGCGTGGTGCTGCGCGGCGCGGGCCGCTCGTTCTCGGCGGGGAACGACCTGCGCGCGATCCAGGCCGGCGAGCGCGCCCCGTCGCCCCACTTCCAGGCCGAGACCCTGGACCTGATCGAGCGCCTGCCCCAGCCCGTGATCGCCGCCGTGCAGGGGCATTGCTACACCGGCGCGCTCGAGCTGGCGCTGGCCGCCGACCTTCTGATCGCGGCGGAGTCCGCCCGCTTCGCCGACACGCACGGCAAGTTCGGCATGACCCCGACCTGGGGCATGAGCCAGCGCCTGCCGCGCCGCATCGGGGCGCTGCGGGCGAAAGAGCTGATGTTCAGCGGCCGCGTGGTGACGGGCGCCGAGGCGGTCGCGCTCGGGCTCGCGAACGCCTGCGTTCCCGATGCGGAGCTCGAGTCACGGGCGCTCGGGCTCGCGCGCCAGATTGCAGGCAACTCATGGTTCACTCTCATGACCGAAAAGCGACTGATTCGTGACGGCCAGTCGCTCGGTCTGGACGAAGCGCTCGCCCACGAGCGAAAGACCAGCCCGGGTGCCGGGCCCGACATGAGAGAGCGACTCGCGAAGTTTCAAAATCGCTAGTCGTCCGCCCAGTCAGCGTGATACAGTGAGTCGCATGAAGACACTCGTGCGGCTCCTTTCGGCGGCGGCGCTGCTCGCGCTGGCCGGCCGCGCTTCGGCGCTGGTGATCGTCGACTACGCCTTCAGCGACCAGACCGACTCGTCGCTCGCCATCACCAGCCCAGTGCAGGTCTCGATCCCTCCCGGCACGATCGACGGCCTGATCCGCGTGACCTACACGAGTGACTCGCAGGGCAACATCCAGGACGGCCCGGCCACGCTCGACGTGCTGAACATGGACGCCGGCCTCGACGTGAGCTCGAGCTTCCTGAACCAGCCTTTCACCCTGACCGGCCCCGTGAGCGCGCACCTGCTCGACCCGGTCGACGGCGAGCTCAGCGGCACTCAGCTCTCGTTCGGCAACGCGCCCGGCGACTTCCACGCCTTCGGCACGATCACCTGCACCGGCACGCCGTGCGGCGCGGTGCACCTGCCCTCCGGCACGCCGGTGCCGTTCGACGGCACGGGCTCGGTGTCGTTGCCGGTGCTCACGCTGGGCTCGATCCACGGCACGCTCACGGGACTCACCTTCACCGTGGGCTCGGCCAGCATCGTGGCCACGCTGACGATCAACGGCGACGAGACGGGGCGGCAGATCCCGGAGCCGGCGGCCGCCGCCCTGCTGACGCTCGCGGGCAGCCTGCTCGCGCTCCGTGGCCGCCGGCGCCCCTGACCGACTGACTCAGGGCTGGCGGATCGTCGCCGCGCGGCAGCTCTGGTCGTGCGCCCCTGCGGCGCCCGACAGGCGCTTCTGGATGCGCGCCCACGAAACGATCGTGCACTCGCCGGTGTCGCTCGGCGAGTCACAGCGCGCGTTCGCCGGGCCCGAGAGCGCCGCGCCGAGCTTGGCCAGCGCGGCGCGGATCAGCGGCCCGTCGGCGGCGTCGACCCGGCCGTCGCCGCTCGTATCCCCGCACTGACACGCGGCGCCGATGCCGTCGGGCGAGGAGCTGCCGAAGCTTCCGCCGTCGTCCTGGCTCGGGTTGGGCGTGCGCGGGCAATTGTCGGCGGAGTCGACCACGCCGTCGTCGTCGGAGTCGAGCGTGGTGAGCCCGGTGCGGATCCAGGCGTCGAACAGCGGTAGCGCGTTCGGGTCGGGGATCGCGCTGAGCTTCGGCATGCGCACGTTGGGGTCGTCCGACTGCTGTCGATACCAGACCACGCTCTGCTCGGGCACGCCCACCTTGATGCGCTGGGGGCTGGGCAGCCCCAGGTCGCCCTCGCTCGGCGCCACGCCGATGGCATTCAGCTCTGCGAGCGTGAGCTGCGAGCGCAAGTCCATGGAGCTCGGCGCGGGCCCGGCCGGCTGGTGGCAGATCGCGCAGTTCGAGGCGAGATACGAGCGCGCCCGCGCGTTCACGCTGCGCGTCGTGTCTCCCAGAGCCGCGTAGGCGCCGTAGGCCGAGGCGGTCTGCGGCGGCACGTCGAACATGCCCAGGCAGCTCCAGGCGTGGATCTGGTTGTCGGAAATGCCGGAGTAGCTGAAGCTCCGGTTGAGCTGCACGGCGCGCGGGCCGAGCACCCGGCCCTCCGGCGCGCTGTGACACACGAGACACTCGCTGGGGCTCGGGTAGTGCCAGCGCTGGGCCGTGGTCGTGCCCGTGCCGTTGGGATCGACCGGGAAGATCTGGTTCCCTCCGTCGGAGAGCAGCGTGGCGTCGCTGCCGTCGGCGCTCCAGCGGTAGGTGAAGCCGGTCCAACGGTCGACCTGGCGCAGAAACACCCGGGTCTCCAGCCGGCGGGTGGCGGTCGGGCTGACGGGCAGCTCGAAGTGCTTCACGAGCGCGGTGCCGACCGGGAAGTCGAACGAGCCGTCGGCCTTGAAGTGCACCTTCTGTCCGGCGGGCAGCGCCACCCAGCGGCGCTTCAGCGCCCGATCCGACCAGAGCGGCGTGTTCACGTCGTACTCGACCAGCCCGGGCGCGGGAGTGAGTGAGGCGGTGTTCGCGAACAGACCCGTCTGCGACAAGAGGCTCGGAAAAGGCGCGGGCGGCGTGCTGTTGAAGGTCAGCTTCCAGATGCGGCCCTGGTACAGCTGCGTGATGTACAGCTCGCCGTCGCGGTCCTCGCCCCACGACGAGGGTGAGTTGAGGCTCGAGACCTGCGTGGTCGCGGCGGGCAGGATCCCGTTCCAGCTCCAGATGCGCTCACTCACGAAGTCGGCGTAGAGATAGGCGCCGTAGAGGCCGGGCAGGCTGTTGCCCCGGTACACGAAGCCGCCCGTGATGCTGTAGCCACCGTCCTGGGTGTGGCCGTACTCGATGATCGGCGGGGTCGAGACGATCGAGCTGCACGAGTTGTTCCCGTAGTCGTGGAAGCCCTCGCACTGGTTCCAGCCGAAGTTGTATCCGCCGGCCGGCGGGCTCGCGACCTGCGCCGCGGTGAGATAGTCGACCTCCTCGTAGGCGTCCTGACCGACGTCGCCGATCACGAGGTCTCCGGTCAGCCGGTCGAACGACCAGCGCCACGGGTTGCGCAGCCCGCGCGCCCACCACTCGGGAGCGCCGCCGCCGCCTGCCGAATACGGATTGCCCGGCGGGATCGAGTAGAACTTGCGCGGATCCGCGGGGAACGCGTCCGTGCGTGGATCGATGCGCAGCATCTTTCCCAGCAGTGAGCTCACGTTCTGTGCGTTGCCCTGCGGATCGCCGCCGGAGCCGCCGTCGCCGGTCGAGATCCACAGATCGCCGTCGCGCCCGAACGCCATCATGCCGGCCTTGTGATTCTCGTAGGGCTGCGCGTACTCGATGATCTCGAGCTCGCTGGTTTCGTCGGCGTCGTTCGGCGTGGCCGCGGGCACGGTGAAGCGCGAGACCTTCGAGCAGCGCACGCCGTCGAGACACGCGGCGCCGACAGTCGTGTAATTCACGTAGAAGTAGTGATTCGTCGCGAACTGCGGGTCGAATGCGAGCCCGAGCAGCCCCATCTCCTGGTCGTTCGTGTACACCCGGTCGGTGATGTTCAGGAAGGTCTGGAAGCTCGACACGTTCGGGTCGTTCTGGAGCACCTCGATCGTGCCCGGTTGCTCCACCACGAACAGCCGGTTCGAGCCGTCCGGCGCGTAGGTGATGTACACGGGCCGGTTGAGGAGCGGCAGGTTGGGGAACGCGATCACCGGAGTCATCGGCTGGCTGACCGGCGGCGTGTCGAGCGGGAAGTTGTGGCCGGCGAAAGGCACGCGCGCGGGGAGGTTGCAGGTCTGCGCGCGCGCCAGCCCCGCCGCACACAAGACCCCGAACGCGAGCGCCAGCGCAGAACCGAACCTCAAGCAGCCTCCGAAGGAACCCGGCGGTTGTACCATGCAGGCGCGCTTGCGGAGAAGGCTCCTCGCTCATGAAAGCGTGAGGATTCGTGCTGACTTGTCGCGACGCCGCACAGCGCCCATCTTGTGGATTGTGCAAGCGCTCGTGGCGATCCTGCGCGCCGCGTACTCCGGCGAGCTTGCGGCCGGACTTGCCTATCGCGGTCACTGGAGGTCGTCGCGCGACCCCGCGGAGCGCCGCCGCATCCGCGAGATCGAAGAAGAAGAGTGGCACCACCGCGTCCTGGTCGGCGAAATGCTCGCGGCGCTCGGCGCGCGCCCGAGCCGCCCGTGGCCGAAGACGGCGAACCCAGCAGGCCTCGACACAATCATGTGTAGATGGCACCGGCGGATCGTGGAGCGGGAAACGAGGCTCGAACTCGCGACCCTCAGCTTGGGAAGCTGATGCTCTACCAACTGAGCTATTCCCGCGTGGCCTGAAGGATAGCCGGACGGGAGCTACTTGTCGCCGATCTGGATCTCGTCGAAGAGCGCGTCGAGGTCGTCGTCGTCGTCCTTGGCCGGGGCGGCGAGCGCGGGCTGCGGGCGGGAGGGCTCGTCCTCGTCCACCAGACCGCTGAGGTCGAACTCGTCCTCGGCATTGCGCGACCTGGGCGGAGTGACTTTGGCGGGCGCGGGCTTGGCCGGGGTCGGCTTCGCCGGCGCGGGCCGGGCTGCGACCGCCTTGGCCGGAGTCGGGCGCAGCGGCGAGGGCTTGGCCTGCGGCGTGGTGCGGCGCACGGGGGCGAGGTCCTCGGGCTCGGCGCTGGCGGGGCCGAGCTCGGCCAGGACCGCCTCCTCCTCGCCGTCGCTCGAATCCTCGCGCATGAGTGACCGGAGGCTCACGTCGCCGTCGTCGTCGGAGTCGACGCCGAGCTGAGGCTCGTCGTCGTCACTGGTGAGGTCGAGCTCGGCCTCGACCTCGGCGTCGAGCGGCGAGCTCAGCGCGGGGGTGGAAGTGACTCGCGTGGGGCGCGCGGGGGTCGGCGGCGTGGTGTCTTCCGCGACGACCTCCTCCAGGTCCATGAGCTCGGGCTCGGCCTCCTCGGCCGACAGGTCGAGCGCGGGCTCCTCCTCGAGCTCGACACTCTTCGCTGTCGGATCGGGCGGGGTGTCCTGGGGCATCGGAGAGAGCGGCTCGAGCCAGTCGGGGGCCCCGTCGTCCTCGCGGTCGGCCGCGGCGGCGAGCTCGGGCTCATCGTCGGCCGGCAGCTCGATCTTGGGGCCGCGGGCCGCGGGCGAGACGGCCGGCGCGGGCGCGGGGCTCGGCTTCGCCACGGGCATGGTCTGGCGCGCCGGCTTGGGCAGCTCGGGCTCGGCCTTCCGCGCGTCCGTCGGCATGGCCACCTCGGTCACGGACAGGAGGTCGGGCGCGGCGGGCGCCGGCGGCGGGATGTTCGGCAGCGAGTCCGACGGCACCCGCAAGAGGCCGAGCGCCTGGGCCGCGGTCTGCACCAGGTGGCTGTCGACCGGGCGGGTCTCGGTGAGGAAGCCCTCGAAGATCGCGTTGTCGGCCAGCGTGTTCAGCACGCGCGGCACGCCGCCCGACCAGCGGAACAGCGCCTCGAGCGCGTCGGGGCTGAACACCGGCTTGGCCGCGCCGGCGAGCCGCAGCCGGTGCGACACGTAGGCCTGTGACTCGAGCCAGTCCATCGCGCTCATCTCGACCCGCACCTCGACGCGCTGCGCGAGCGGCGGATCGAGCTTGAGCAGCTCACCCAGCTCCGGCAGGCCGAACAGCACCAGCGAGATCAGCTTCCTGCCCTCGTGACTCAGGTTCAGGAGCCCGCGAAACTCCTCCATCGCCTCGCGGTTGCGGAACAGCTGCGCCTCGTCGATCAAGAGCACCGGCATGCGCCGGGCGGTGGTGATGGCGACGAGCTGGGCGTGGATCTGGTCGACCAGCTGACTCACCTGGCCGGCGAGCACCGGCACGCCGAACGCGCGCGCCACGTTGGGCAGGAGCCAGCCCGACGCGCACGACTCGTGCGGGATCGACAGATAGTGTGCCGCGTAGTCCTTCTCCTCGAGCGCGCGCAGCACCACGTGAGCGAGCGTGGTCTTGCCCAGGCCGGGGCCGCCTTCGAGCACCGCGAGGCCCTTGCGCTGGTGGATGCCGCGCAGCAGGCGCAGGCGCGCGCGCTTCTGCGGCGCGCTCTCGTAGTAGAAACGCGCGTCGGCGTCGTTCTGGAACGGATCCGACGGTAGTTCGAAGAACTCGAGATGCTCCATCGTTGCCCCTTCGCGCGGCCCGCCGCGCGACTAACTGAACCTCGAAATGCGCTCTGCCACGTCGCGGAACTCCGGGTCCGTCGCGGCGACCTTCTGGAACGCCTCGAGCGCCTCGGCTTCGCGGCCCGCCGCCAGCAGCGCCTCCGCCAGGTCGTAGCGCAGCGCCACCGCCGAGTCGTCGGAGTCACCCGCGCGCTCCAGCGCGTCCTCGAGGTGCGCGGCTGCCTCTTCGGCGAGCCCGAGTGAGAGCTTGCACGTGGCCATGAGAGACAGCGCTTCGATCGAGCGCGCGCCGGTCTTCAGCACGGTCTCGAGCTCGCGCACCGCGTCCTCGTTGAGCCCCATCTCCTTGTAGGCGATCGCCAGGTCGTAGTGCGTGTTGGCGTCGCCGTCCTCGACGTGCTCCTGGATGCCCTTCTTGAAGGCGGAGAACACGTCGGCGAAGCCCTTGCCGAGTGACCCCATGCCGACGAGCGTCCCGATCGTGCCGGCGGAGGTGTCGTCGTCGTCGTCGAGCTCGCGCGCGAGGTCGAACTCGTCCTCGTCCTCCTCGGGCGCGGCCTCGATCTCCTCCGCCTCGGGCTCGTCCATCTCCGCGGTGAGGTCGGCGGGGTTGAACTCGGGCTCGGCGTTGGCCTCGTCGACCAGCGACGAGAGGTCCTCGGGCGGCTCGTCGGGCTCGAGCGGCGGGATCGTGTCTTCCGCGATCACCGTGCGCTCGACCTTCGCCGCCGGCTTGGCCTTGGGCGGAGTCACTTTGGCCGCGGGCTTCGCGATCACCGGCGTCGGGCGCGCCGCCGCGGGCTTCTCCTTCTTGGCCGGCGCGACCAGCTCCTCGGGCAGGTCGGGGATCGAGATCGCCTCGTCACCGTCGGCGTCGCGCACCATGGTGTCGCCCAGCGGGTCGCGCCCGAGCACGGCCGGCTGGGCCTTCTTCGCCTTCGGGGCCGCGGGCTTCGCGGCCGGCTTCGGGGCTGCCTTGCCGCCGGCCTTCGCGCGCCGCGCCTCGATCTCGCCCAGCCGCAGCTGCGCCTTGGGGTGCGCCGGCACCGCCTGCAGCACCTTCTGGTACAGGCGCTCGGCGTCGTCCATCAGGCCCTGCTCGAGGTAGAAGTCCGCCTCGGACAGGCTCTCCTCGATGCGCGCGGAGCTCTGCGCGAAGCTGCCCGCCTCCTCGCGCTCCGAAGCCAGCGGCTCGGAGAACTCGAGTGAGTCGTCATCGTGGCCGACATCGAGGTCCAGGTCGAGGTCCGCGGCGGAGTCCTCGAGGTTCTCCGGCGGCTCGACCTCCGGCGCGACCGGCGGCTCCGGCTCCGGTGACTCGCCTTCGACCTCGACCTCGATCTCGAAGTCCTCCTCCTCGGCCACGGGCGGCGGCGGTGCGGGCTTCGCGGCGGGCTTGGGCGGCGCAAGGTCGGGCGGGACCTCGCGCACCTGGGTCGGCGGCTCCACCGAGGCGAACTTCCCGTCCTTGTCCTCCTCGTCCTCGAGCACGATCTCGATGTCGGGGAGTGAGTCGAAGTCCTCGTTCGCGCCGAGCGACGCGAGCTCTGGCTTGCCGCGCGCCTTGGCCGCCGCGGTCTTGGGCGCCTCCTCGACCAGCGAGCTGCGCTCGATCTCGGGCGCGTCGTCCGCGGGCAGGTCGATCTCGATCTCGCCGCCGCCCTTTCCTGCCGCGCGCTCCACGTCGGCCAGGATCTTGCGGGCGTCCTTCGAGTCGGGGTCGGCCTCGAGCACGAGCCGCGCGAGCCGCGTGGCCTCGGCCGGATCGCCGAACTCGAGCGAGACACGCGCCTCGGCGAGCATCTCCGCGGCCGAGGTCGTGGGCTTTTGCGCGACCGGCGGCGCCGCAACGACCGACGGCTTGGCGATCGACGGCGTGCGCCGGTGCTGGACGTTCGTGGCGTCCTTCTCGACGATCGCCGGCCGCTTGCTGATCGGCGCCTTGGACGGCTCGTGCGCCTCGTCGTCGAGCTCGATGTCGTCGTCGTCGTCCGCGTCGAAGATCGGCGCGCCCTTGGCGGCGGCCGTCGGATCGGTGAGCAGGATGCTCGGCGTGGTGGTCTCCTCGCTCGAGCCGCCGAACGACGCCAGGCCGCCGTGGCGCTGCATGATCTCGCGCGACTTCTCCACGTCGCCGCGCGTCTTGTACAGCTCGGCGATCTCGCGCCACAGCTTGCGCGCGCCCGCGTCGTCGCCCGAGGCCTCGAGCGCCGCCACGAGTGACTCGCGCAGCTGGATGTCCTCGGGATGCTTGGCGAGCGCGGCCTTGAGCAGCTTCGCCGCCTCGGCGTGCTCGCCGTTCTTGATCCGGCCCGCGGCCAGCGCGTCGAGCGCCTCCCGGCTGTCGGGGAAGGCGCGGCGCATCTGCTCCGCCACGCGGATCATCAGGTCGCTGCTGTCCTGCTTGCGGACCTCCTGGAGCAGCGACGTGTACTCGCGGAGCGCGTCGTCCTCCATCTTCTCGCGCGCGAACAGGTCGGCGAGGTTCAGGCGGTTGGCGACGTTGCTGGGGTCGAGCGAAGCCACGCGGCGCAGCAGGTCGAACGCCTCGCGCTTCAGCTCCTTCTTCTGGCAGATCTTGAAGGCTTCCTGGAACTCGCGCAGCGCGTCCGAGGTCAGCCCCATGCGCTGGAAGCACTCGCCCAGGTGGGTGCGCGCCTCGAGTGAGTCCTCCTCGGTGCGCAGGATCTGCTTGTAGATCGCGACGGCCTTCGCGTCGAAGCCGCCGCGCGAGAACATCTCCGCGACTTCCGTGTAGGTCTGGAGCGCCTTGGCCTTGTCGCCCTTCTTGAGCAGTAAGTCGCCGATCTTCAGGCGGATGTTCGAATCGCGAGGGTCCGCCTTGAGCAGCTTGTCGTACTCGGCGAGCGCCTTGTCGTACGAGCCCTTCTGCGCGTATTTCTGCGCGGACTCGAGCGTCTTGCGCTTCTTGGGCGTGAAGGCCAGGGGTGGGTCCTCGCTCGCTGCGAAGACCACGAAACTACGGGGGGTCCTCGCTACGTCTGCGTATCGGCGGGAGCGGACCCTCTTCTGAACGCGAGAGCTGGCGCAAGTAGGCGCGACTGGCGCCGGACCCGGCTGCGCTCCTGTGCACAGGCGTGCTCGGACGGGGACAGCTCCGCCAGCGCGAGCCCGCCCGGCAGCTCGGCCTGGAAGGCCGCGACCAGGGCCTCCCGCAGGGCCTCCGGCGGGATGGCCGGCGGCTTGGGGCCGGCCGGGGCGGCTCCGGTCAGGGCTCGATAGAGCGCCCGGTCGTCCGAGATGCGGATCGAGCCGTGCTGCAGGAAGGCGTGGCGCAGGCGTCGCTGGGCGCTGCCGACCAGCTTCTCGCCGTCGAGCTCGATCTCGTAGCCGGTAGCGCCCGCGAAGCACAGCTCCAGGCGATCGGCCCCCGGACGGGCGCAGGCGGCCCGCGCGGCGACGCCCGCCCGGGCCAGCCCGGCCACGAGCCGCGCCCGGATCCACTCGTAGCTGCCGCGCAGGTCGGCCGGCAGGTCACTGCCCGTCGCGGGAGCCACCACGGCGTAAGTCAGGTCGCCCGCGTGCAGCACTGCGCCGCCGCCGGTCACCCGGCGCACGAGCTCGACACCGAGCGCGCCGCAGCGCCCGAGCCACTCCGGCTCCGCCTGGCGCAGGCCGAGCGAGACCGAGGGCTCGCGCCAGCTGTAGAGGCGCAGCGCTGGCCCGGAGTCGGCGGCGTGCAGCAGCAGCGCCTCGTCGACCGCCATGTTCCAGGCCGCGTCGCCGGCCCCGTCCAGGAACAGCCGCCAGGCCCGGACCACCGAGCTACTTCAGGCGCTCGAGGAGCGCGTCGAGCGCGAGCTCGTAGCCTTTGGCGCCCAGGCCCGAGATCTGGCCCACGGCGATCGCCGACACGAACGAGTGCTGCCGGAACGGCTCGCGCGCGTAGATGTTGGAGAGGTGCACCTCGACCACGGGCAGCCCGGTGGCCGCCAGCGCGTCGCGCAGCGAGACACTCGAGTGGGTGAGTCCGCCCGGGTTGATGATGATCGCCTGGTGCGTGCGGCGCGCCGACTGGATGCGGTCGATCAGCGCGCCCTCGTGATTCGACTGGAACGAGTCGACGGCCGCGCCGCGCGCCGACGCGAGCTCGCGAAGCTTCGCGTCGATCTCGGCCAGCGTGGTGCGGCCATAGACCTCGGGCTCACGCTCACCCAGGAGGTTCAGGTTGGGCCCGTGCAGGACCAGGATCTTCATGGCCGACAAGTTAGAACATCCCGCGAAATCGGTGAGGCCGCGCGGTCAGGCCGAGCGAAGGCCGCCCTGAGCGAGGCCCGCAAGCGCCGGAGCATGGCTAGGGTGCCCATGCGACCACAGGTCAGGCGCGCGCAGTGAGCCGAAGGCGAACGTAGTCAATCAGTCACAGGGCGTCGCGGATGTCTTGGAGCAGGTTGCGGGCCAGCCAGCGGGCCTTGCCCACCAGGCCGTGCGGCTCGAGCGCGAGTAACAGGAAGCTGTCCTCGTCGAGCCGGCGGAACAGGATCTGGTGCCCGCCCATCACGAGCAGGAGCTCGTCGAGCTCGCCCTCGCGCGCGCCGTAGAGCGCGGACGCGACCTTCTGGGACTGCATGAAGATCCGGCCGAACTCGACCGCGATCGCTCCCAGATCGACCTCTGCGCCGTCGCGCGCGTACTCGTCGATCGCCACGCCGTCGCCGGCCATGACCGCGGCGGCCAGTGCGCCGGGCGTGCGGTCGACCAGGGTGCTGAGTATCTCGCGGAAAGTCATGCCAAGGCGCCTCCCTGCTTGCGGCGAGCCAGATTCCCGAGCCAGCGCTCGAGCTCCGAGATGGTGCGCGCGTGTTCGCGGCGCGGCTTGCCCGGCTTGGTGATCGCCTCGCGCACCGCGAGCGCGCGCAGGTCGGCCGGGTTGCGGCGCAGCACGTCTTCGGCCACGGCCAGCGCGCGGTCCGGGTGACCCTGGTCGGCGAGCAGCTGGGCCACGGTGGGAGTCACGTGCGGCGCGGGCAGCGCCGCCGCCTCGTGCGCCTCGAGCGCCTCGACCGCCTTGGCGCGCAGGCCCGCGAGCCGCGCCGCCAGGTCGGGCGCGTCGCCCGCCTCGAGCTCCTCGAGATAGCCGTCGACGTCGCCCAAGAGTGACTCGGGGTCGGCCGTGGCCGTGCCCTTCTCGAGCGTGCTCACGGCGTCGGCGCGCTCGCCCAGCGCCCACTGCATGCGCGCCAGCTCGAGCCTCATCTTCGCCGGGTCCTTGCCGCTCACGTCGCTCCCGCCAGGATCTCTTCCGGAGTCAGTCGCACGAGCTCCGCCCGCGCGATCTCGCGCAGCACGACGAAGCCGATGCTGCCGTCTGCGCCCTTCTTATCGACCGCGAGCGCGCGCAAGTAAGCCGCCCGCTGCGCGGAAAGGTCGGGGATTTCCGTCCCGAGGCCCACTCTTCCCAAGAGTGCCTCGAGCCGCGCCGCCGTGCCCGCGGGCGCGAGCCCCCGGCGCTCGGAGAGACGCGCCGCGAACACCATGCCCAGCGCCACCGCCTCGCCGTGGCGCACGTGGCGGTAGGCGTTCACGACCTCGACCGCGTGCCCCAGCGTGTGTCCGAAGTTGAGCAGCGCGCGCAGGCCCGCGTCGCGCTCGTCGAGCCCGACCACCTCGGCCTTGATGCCGCAGGCACGCGAGATGGCGTGCGCGAGCGCGTCGCGCTCGAGCGCGAGCAGCTCGGTCACGTGGCCCTCGAGCCAGGCGAAGAACTCGGCGTCCCAGATCGCCGCGACCTTCACCACCTCGGCCAGGCCCGCGCGCCGCTCGCGCGGCGAGAGCGTCGCGAGCACGTCCGGGTCGACCCACACCAGCCGCGGCTGGTAGAAGGTGCCGATCAGGTTCTTGCCGTAGGGGTGGTTGAGCGCCGTCTTCCCGCCCACGCTGGCGTCGACCTGCGCGAGCAGCGTCGTCGGCACCTGCACCAGCGGCAGCCCGCGCAGGTAGGTCGAAGCCACGAAGCCGGCCAGGTCGCAGGTCGCCCCGCCGCCCAAGCCCACGAGCAGCGTCTGGCGAGTCACTCCGAGCTCCACCAGCCGGTCGTACACGCCCGACGCCACGCGCAGCGTCTTGGCGCGTTCGCCGTCGGGCACGAGCAGGCGCTCGACGGCGATGCGGCTCTTCTCGAGCCCGGCAGCCAGGGTGGCGAAGTGGCGCACGGCCACGCGCTTGGGTGACACCACCACCGCGTGACTCGCCTCGAACTCCGTGGCCAGCGCCTCGCCCAGGTCGGCCAGTGACCCGGGCCGGATGCGGATCGGATAGCTGCGCTCGCCGAGCAGGACCTGCACCGTGCTCATGGCCCGCCCGCCTCTTCGAGCGCGGCGTGCACCGCGGCCGCGGACTCCGCGACCGACATGCCGTCGGTGCGCACGTGCAGCTCGGCTTCCGAATAAGCCGCCAGCCGCTCGGCCCGCAGCTGCGCCAGCCGAGCGATGCGCGCCGGCCGGTCGAGGCCCGCCAGGAGCGGGCGCTTCTGGCTGTCGCCGATGCGCTCGACGAGTGTCTCGGGCGCGGCATCGAGCCACACCAGCCGGCCCTTGGCGCGCAGCACGCGCCGGTTCTCGGCCGAGACCACGGTGCCGCCGCCCAGCGCCACCACGCAGCGTTGCGCCGGCAGGCCCGCCAGCGCCGTGCTCTCCAGGCGCCGGAACGCCGCCTCACCCTCGCGCGCGAAGATCTCGGAGACCTTCATGCCGGCCGCCTCTTCGACTCTCTCGTCGGTGTCTAGGAAATCCCAGCCGAGCCGAGACGCGAGCGCGCGACCGACGCGGCTCTTGCCCGAGCCCATGAGCCCGCACAAGAGCACGCATCGGTCGCGCTCACCGCTCCCCATCGGAGGGGAGCATACCGCGTCACTCCACGTCCGGCTGGAC
>DATKAO010000136.1 GCA_035498015.1 Myxococcota bacterium | reverse complement strand
GCCCGCAGCTTCAGACCGCGAGGCGATAGCCGTCTCCGTCGCGCACGATCCTGCCCGCGGTCGGCGAGGGGAAGTGAGTGCCGATCACGAGATAGTTCCCGGCCGACCAGCGGCGGATCGCCTGGCGCCGCGTCTCGCGGCCCTGCTCGGCGTTCCAGTCGAAGTTCGAGGCCCACTCGGGCCGCGCGATCTGCGAGGGGTGGTGCATCATGTCGCCGGTGATCACCGCGTCGGCGCCTTGCGACGAGATGCGCACGCTCACGTGACCCGGCGTGTGGCCGTGCGTCGGCTCGAGCCACACTTCGGAGGTGAGCTTGTGGTCGGCCTCGACCAGGTCCGCGAGCCCGGCGTCGAGGATCGGCCGCACGGACTCGTCCATGATCGGCTCCTCGGGGTTGGTCGGCTCCTTGCCCCAGTAGTCCCACTCCTTGCGGCCGATCAGGTAACGGGCGTTCGGGAAGGTCGGCACCCAGCGGCCGCCCGACTTCATGGTGTTCCAGCCCACGTGGTCGACGTGCAGGTGGGTACACACGACGGTGTCGATCGACTCGCGCGGGTAGCCGGCCTGCGCCAGGTCCTGCAGGAACGGACCCTGGCGGTTGGCCCAGTCGGGGAACGAGAGCTTCTTGTCGTTGCCCAGACAGGTGTCGACCAATATGCGCCGGCCTTGCGACTCGACCACGAGCGCGTGGATGCTGAGCACGAGCTTGCCGTCGGGCAGCAGGAAGTGCGGCTTGAGCCAGCCGATCTTCTCGCAGTTGGCAGGCGTCGCTTCGGGCAGCACGAAGTCGCCCGAGGTCGGCAGCTCGATCTCGACCACGCGGCTGACCGTCACCGAGCCAATCTTCCAGCGCATGCTCCGCTCCTTCGTGGGTGGGTGCCAATCCTATCGCGCGGCCGGGGCCCGTGTCGCGTCGTGGTAACGTCCGCGCGTGACTGAGTCCTGGCGCCGGGTCGGCTTCGCGCTGCTGCTCGCGGGAGCGGCGGTCTGGCTCTACGCGCCCGTGCGCGAGTTTCCCTTCCTGCACTTCGACGACGGGCAATACGTCACGGGAAATCCGCAGGTGCTGCGCGGGCTCGACGCCGAGGGCGTGCGCTGGGCGTTCACCACCTTCCTGGCCAGCAACTGGCACCCGCTGACCTGGCTCTCGCACATGGCCGACGTGAGCGCGTTCGGCAGCGGGCCCGCGGCGCCGCACCTGGAGAACGCGCTGCTGCACGGGCTGTGCTCGGCCCTGGTGTTTCTCGCGCTCGCGCGGCTCACGGGTCAGGCCGCGCGCTCGGCGGCGGCGGCACTGCTGTTCGCGGTGCACCCGCAGCACGTGGAGTCGGTGGCGTGGGTGTCCGAGCGCAAAGACTTGCTGTGCGCCGCATTCGGGCTGATCGCGCTGGTCGTGTGGCCGGACTGGGCGCGCGGAGGCCGGCGCTGGGCCTACGGCGTGGCGCTCGCGGCGCAGGCCGCGGGATTGCTCGCCAAGCCGATGCTGGTGTCGCTGCCGCTGCTCTTGCTGGTGCTCGACGCGTGGCCGCTGCGCCGTGCCTGGAGCACGCGGCTCCTCCTGGAAAAGCTCCCGTTCGCGGCGCTCTCGCTCGCGAGCTCGGTCATGACTCTGGTGGCGCAGGGCACGGCGATGCAGCTCGAGGTGGACCTTCCGAACCGGCTGGACAACGCTCTGGTCGCGCTCGCGCTCACGCTCGGGCAGTCACTGGTGCCGGTCGGCCTGGCGGTCATGTACCCGCATCCGGTGTACTGGCCGCTCCTCCAGGTGCTGGCAGCGGCCGCGCTGCTGGCCGGGCTGGCTGCGGCGGCGTTCGCGCTGCGGCGGCGCGCACCTTATCTCGCCGCGGGGGCGCTGTGGTTCGCGATCGGGCTCGGCCCCACGCTCGGGCTCGTGCAGGTCGGCTTCCAGGCGCGCGCCGATCGCTACGCGTATCTGCCGCAGATCGGCGTCGCGTGGGCCGTGGTGTGGGGCGCGGCCGACGTGCTCGCGCGCGTGCCTGCGGCGCGCGCGCTCGGCCCGACGTTGACGGTGCTTGCGGCCGCCGCGCTGGCCTTCGGAACGCGCGCGCAGCTCCAGTTCTGGCGCAGTGACTCGGCGCTCTGGGAGCGCGCGCTCGCGGTCACAGGACCGAACTATTACGCCGAGACCGAGTACGCCATGGGCCTGGCCGCCGTCGGGCGCATCGACGAGTCACTGCCGCACTTCGCGCGCGCGGTCGAGCTCAACCCGCGCTGGCCGCGCGCCCAGGCGCACTACGCGTTCGCGCTCTACTACACGGGCGACCCGGCCGGCGCCGCGCAACACCTCGAGCGCGCGTTCGCGCTGACTCCGGAGCCCGGCGCCGCGAGCATGTGGCACGTGTTCTATGCGCGCGCGCTCGCGCAGACCGGGCGCTTCGACGCCGCCGCCGAACACTACGAGAAGCAGCTCGCGCTCGAGCCCGACACGGCCGACGCGCTGCTCGGACTGGCCGAGCTGCGCGCAACCGCGCCCTCACCCCCGCTGCGCAACGGCGCGGAGGCGCAGCGGCTGGTGACCCGCGCGTGCCAGCTCGTGTCCTGCGAGCACCCGCAGCAGATGGACGTGCGCGCGCTGGCGCTGGCTGCCTCGGGCGACGTGGCCGGCGCGACGGCGCTCGAGGAGCTGGCGCTCGCCCAGGCGCGCCAGCTCGGCTGGGACGACGGCATTCCGCAGCTCGACTCGCACCTGGCGGTCTTCCGCAGCGGCAATGCGGTCGTGCAGCGGCCGCCGCCGCAGTAGCTAGGAGGCGAGCGGCGAGTCACTCGCCTCCGGCAGGCGCTGGATCGGCCCTTCGGCGCGGTCGGCCAGCCCGCGGCGCGCGTCGGCCTCCGGGATCCAGGCCAGGAGCGGCAGCGTGAGCGCGCGCGCGCCGGCGCTGAGCCAGAACAAGAGCAGATAGCCGTCGGGGCCGGTGCCGGCGTGGCGCAGCACGAGCGCGCCGAGCGAAGTGCCCAGGATCATCGCGCACGCGTTCACCAGGTTGTAGCCGGTGAGCACGCGCGTGCGGTCCTCGGGCCGGATCGTGTCGAAGAAGAGCAGGAACGTCGCCAGCTCGTGCGCGCCCCAGGCGATGCCCGAGTAGAGCTGGATCCCCAAGAAGACCCCGTAGTGACTCGACAGGGTCCACAGCGCAGGCGCCGGCACCACCGACAGGCCCGCCCAGCGCAGCAGCCGGCGCGCGCCGCGGCGCGCGGCCAGGTGACCCAGCCAGGGCAGCGCCGCGATCTTGGACACGAACGCCGTGGCGATCAGCGTCGTGTAGCCCACGTACGACAGGTGGAGCGACGCCGGAGACAGCCAGTAAGGCGTGAAGTAGGGCGCCGCGACCTGCACGCCGACCTGGAGCGTCAACAGGTAGCCGAGCAGGCGCTTGTTCCCCGCGAGCAGCGGGCGCGCCACCGAGCTCGGGTCGGGCTCCGGCTGCACCAGCGGGTTCGGCTCGCTCTGCTGCGACAGGAGCCAGGCCGACCAGGCGCGCGCGATGCCCGCCAGCGCGAACAGCGCGGCGAAGGCGAGTAAGTGGAGGTCGCTCTCCTCGCCGCTGTGCAGGATCGCGCCGCCGGCGAGCAGGCCGCCGAGCATGGCGACCTGCCCGGCGCGCGTGCGGCGCGCGAAGAAGCGCGAGCGCAGGCTCTTGGGCACGAGCGTGCCCACCCACGCGTTCCAGGCCGCGCCCGTCATCATGCCCGTCGCCCAGTAACAGGTCGCGATCGCGAACAACGCCGTACCCGAGAGCGCGCCCACGCAGCCGGCGACCACGAGCGGCAGGTAGCAGCCCGCCTGCGCCGCCGCGCACAGCACCACCCAGCGGCGGTGGGAGCCCAGGCGCCGCACGCCCCAGGGCGAGACGAGCTGCAGCACCGCCCCCGCCAGGATCGGCCCCGTCGCCATGTAGCCGGCGAAGATGTCGCCCAGACCGAGCGCGAGGGCGAAAGCGACGAGATAGGTCTCGCCGGAGCCGACCATGATGCTCGCGGCGATGCCGTCGGTCTGGAGCAGAGCCAGGTTGCGCCGCAGCACCGCCGCTTCCGGACCGGGCGGTGCGCCCCGGCCGCGCGCACTCACGCGGGCGAAGAAGTCGTCGTCGCGGGCCATGCAGCGCGCGGGAAGGAACGGCACGCCACTCTCGCTGTCAACTCGCGCCGCGCTATCGTGAGCCGCGCTGGCCCGGGGGGACCGATGAACGACGGCTCGGTGAAGGACTTGCTCGCGCGCGGGCGCGCGGGCGACGCCGCGCGCGTGCGCGGCTGGCTGCGCACGGCGCGGCACTCGAAGGGCGTCTCGTTTCTCGACGTGAGCGACGGCTCGTGTCTGGCCGGCGTGCAGGTGGTGTGCGGCCCGGAGCTCGCGAACTTCGAGGACGAGGTGCGCAAGCTCGACACCGGCTGCGCGGTCGAGGTCGAGGGCGCGCTGGTCGCTCCGCAGGGCCGGGAGCAGTCACTCGAGCTGCACGCCACGCGAGTCACTCTGGTCGGGCGCGCCGACGCCGACTACCCGCTGCAGAAGAAGCGTCACGGCTTCGAGTTCCTGCGCACGATCGCGCACCTGCGTCCGCGCACGAACACGCTGGGCGCGGTGCTGCGCGTGCGCAACGTGGCGGCGCGCGCCGTGCACCGTTTCTTCCAGGAGCGCGGCTTCGTGTGGCTGCACTCGCCGATCGTGACCACGAGCGACGCGGAAGGGGCCGGGGCGATGTTCCGCGTGACCGTGCCCGGTCACGAGGGCGAGTTCTTCGGCCGGCCGGCCTATCTGACGGTCTCGGGCCAGCTCGAGGCCGAGATCGGCGCGCTCGCGCTCAAGAACGTGTACACGTTCGGCCCCACGTTCCGCGCCGAGAACTCGAACACCAGCCGCCACCTGGCCGAGTTCTGGATGATCGAGCCCGAGATGGCGTTCTGCGACCTGCGCGGCGACATGGCGCTGGCCGAGGAGTTCCTGCGCTACGTGCTGCGCGCGGTGCTGGAAGAGTCGGCCGAGGACATGGCGTTCTTCGACGAGCGCATCCAGAAGGGCGTGCGCGCCACGCTCGAGCACGTCGCAGGCGCGGCCTTCGCGCACCTCAGCTACGGCGAGGCGATCGCGGCGCTCGAGCGCTCGGGTGAGTCGTTCGAGTTCCCGGTGAAGTGGGGCGCCGACCTGCAGAGCGAGCACGAGCGCTGGCTCACCGAGCGCCACGTGGGCCGGCCGGTGATCGTGACCGACTACCCCAAGGAGATCAAAGCCTTCTACATGTACGCCAACGACGACGAGCGCACGGTGCGCGCCATGGACGTGCTGGTGCCCAAAGTCGGCGAGATCATCGGCGGCTCGCAGCGCGAGGACCGGCTCGACGTGCTGCGCGCGCGCATCCGCGAGTGCGGCCTCGACGAGTCACACTACGGCTGGTATCTCGACCTGCGCCGCTTCGGCTCGGTGCCGCACGCCGGCTTCGGGCTCGGCTTCGAGCGGCTCATGCTCTACCTCACCGGCATGGCCAACATCCGCGACGTGATTCCCTTCCCGCGCGTGCCCGGCTACGCGGAGTTCTGATGACCACCTGCGCGATCACGGGCTGCGCGTCGGGCATCGGGCTGGCGATCCGGCGCAAGCTCGAGGCCGAGGGCGCCCGCGTGATCGGCGTGGACCTGCGCGACGCCGAGGTGCGCGCCGACCTGTCGAAGGCCGACGGCCGGCGCGCGGCCGTGTCGGGCGTGCTCGCGGCCTGCGGAGGAAGGCTCGACCGGCTCGTGCTCTCGGCCGGCGTCGGCGCACACGTGCGCCCGCCATCGCTCGTGACTGCCGTGAACTACTTCGGCGCGGTCGCGCCGCTCGACGCGCTGTTCCCGGCGCTGCGCGCGGGCGAGTCACCGGCAGCCCTCGTGGTCGGGTCGAACTCCGCGCAGCTGGCCCCGCTCGAGGATCACCCCTACGTGACTGCCCTGCTGGCCGGCGACGAAGCCGAGGCGGCGCGCCTCGCCGACGCAGGCGACAGCCCGATCGTCGCGTACATGGGCGCCAAGCATGCGCTCGGGCGCGCCGTGCGCCGCCGGGCCGGTGAGTGGGGGCGGGCGGGCGTGCGGCTCAACGCGATCGCTCCCGGACCGGTGAAGACGCCGCTGCTCGCAGGCGACCTGGCGGATCCGGTCACGGGTCCCGCGATCGGCAAGCTCTCGATCCCGCTCGGCCGCATGGGCGAGCCGGAGGAGGTCGCCGAGCTCGCGGCCTTCCTGCTCGGTCCCCGCGCCAGCTGGATCCACGGCTCGATCCACTACATCGACGGCGGAAACGACGCGGAGATCCGCCCCGACCGGTACTGAGTGACTGCCCCGCACGACGCGTTCGCGCCGGCGCGACTGGGCTCGCTCGCGCTGCGCAACCGCGTGATCAAGACGGCGACTTATGAGGGCATGACCCCCGGAGGCCTGCCGTCCGCCGACCTCGTCTCCCACCACCGCGCGCTGGCGGCGGGAGGCGTGGGACTCACCACCGTCGCGTACTGCGCGGTCTCGTCCGACGGGCGCACCTTCGCCGAGCAGATGACGATGCGCCGCGAGACGGTCGGGCCGCTGCAGCGAGTCACCGAAGCGGTCCATGGCGCGGGCGGCGCCGCCTCGCTCCAGCTCGGCCACTGCGGCTGGTTCACCAAGAACAAGGAGCTCTCGACCTGGCTGCCGCGCGGCCCCTCGCCGGTCGTGAATCAGTACGGGATCGCGGCCGGCAAACCGTTCGGTCTCGCCATGCGGCCGGGCGACATCGCGCGCGTGGTCGAGGAGTTCGGCACGGCGGCCGGGCTGGCGCGCGAGGCGGGCTTCGACGCGGTCGAGCTGCACCTGGGCCACGGGTATCTGCTGTCGCAGTTCCTGTCACCCGCGACCAACCGGCGCAGCGACGCGTACGGAGGGAGTCTCGAGAACCGCGCGCGCCTGTCACTCGCCGTGCTCGCGCGCGTGCGCGAGGTCGTCGGCCCCGACTATCCGGTGCTGTGCAAGACGAACCTGCGCGACGGCTTCCGCGGCGGGCTCGAGCTCGCCGACTCGGTCGCGCTCGCGCGGCTGCTCGAGTCCGGCGGCGCGAGCGCGCTCGTGCTCTCGGGCGGCTTCACCAGCCGCTCGCCGTTCTATCTGTTCCGCGGGCGGCGGCCGCTGGCCGAGATGATCGCGGTCGAGAAGAGCCGGCTGCAGAAGCTCGCGCTGCGCTGGTTCGGCGAGAGAGTGATCCGCGAGTATCCGTTCGAGGAGATGTTCTTCCTGGCCGAGGCGCGCGCCGTCCGGGCGGCGGTGCGCATGCCGCTGGTGCTCTTGGGCGGCATCGTGTCGCGCGCCAACGTCGAGCGCGCCATGGCCGAAGGCTTCGACTTCGTGGCCATGGGCCGGGCGCTCATCGCCGATCCCGACCTGGTGGAGCGCATGACTTCGGACCCGGCGGTCCGTTCGCGCTGCACCCACTGCAACGTGTGCGTCGCCGAGATGGACGCGGGCGGCGTGCGCTGCGTGCTCGACGGTCCGCGACTCACAACCTGAAAACGTGAGATGATTCGCGGCGCGATGGGTGGCGTCGGTCGGCGGTTCTTCGGGTCGTTCTGCGCGCTGTGGCTGCTGGCGGGCGCAGCGAACGCGCAGGTGTGCGAGGGAAAGTGGCAGCCGGGCCAGGGAATCCCCGGTGTCTCCGGCGTGGTGAACGCGGTCGTCGCGCTGGCCAACGGCGACCTGGTCGTGGGCGGCACGTTCGACCTCGCCGGCGGCATGGTCGCCCACAACGTCGCTCTCTACCACCCGGCCACC
This sequence comes from Myxococcota bacterium, assembly GCA_035498015.1. Classification (NCBI taxonomy): domain Bacteria; kingdom Pseudomonadati; phylum Myxococcota; species Myxococcota bacterium. The sequence goes on along the minus strand of DATKAO010000136.1, from coordinate 15,454 downwards.
GGCCAGTTCTCGCCGCTGGGCACCGGGCTCGACGGGACCGTGCAGTCGCTGATCGTGATGCCCAATGGGCAAGTCGTGGCAGGCGGCGGCTTCCGGCACGGAAGCGAGGTCGAGATCCCCTACATCGGTCTGTGGAACGGCAGTGAGTGGAGCCCGCTCGGCACGGGCCTGAACAACGTGGTGAACGCGCTCGATCTCTTGCCCAACGGGAACCTGGTCGCGGGCGGAGCGTTCACGCAGACCGCGGGCGGCACACACCTGGCCTACGTGGCGCGCTGGAATGGCAGTGCCTGGTTTCCCCTGGCGAACGGGGCGATCGAGCTCACGAACGTGGTCAATGCGCTCGTGACCTTGCCCAACGGCAACGTGATCGTCGGCGGTGACTTCCTGCAAGACTTCGCGCACAGCGTGACCTGGAATCGCGTTGCGCGTTGGGATGGCTCCACCTGGAACGCCATGGGCACCGGTATACCGGGCGCGACCGGCAGCGTCGTCGTGGAAGCTCTGGCGCGCATGCCCAACGGCGACGTCGTGGTGGGCGGCGCGTTCAGCTCCGCGGGCGGAGTCACGGTGAGCAACGTCGCGCGCTGGAACGGCTCCGCCTGGTCGAACATGGGCACGGGCAACGACGGCCAGGTGCGCCGCCTGCGCGTGCGGACCAGCGGAACCCTGGTCGCCGCGGGGTTCTTCAGCCCGACGGATGGGACCGCGAGCTATCCGATCGCGCAGTGGAACGGCTCGAGCTGGTCGAAGCTCACACCGGTGGCCCCGCTCGACACGGTCAACGCGCTGGCGTCGCTGGCGGACGGGGAGCTGGCCGCGGCCGGGTTTGCGGCCAACGGAGTCTCGGTGGCGGTCCTGGATGCGGCTGGCCAGGCCTGGCAGGTCGCTCCGGGGGCCGGCTTCAGCAACCCGATTCGGGCGCTGGTGCGTCTCTCGAACGGAGACATCGTGGCGGGCGGCGCGTTCGGCAGCGTGGGTGGCGTGGCGATGAACCACATCGCGCGCTGGAACGGCACGAGCTGGCTGCCGCTGGGCACGGGCATCAACGGCGCGGTCGAGTCACTCGCCGTGCTGACGAACGGCACGCTCGTGGCCGGCGGTGTCTTCTCGCAGGCGGGCGGCGTTGCCGCCGCGAACATCGCTGCCTGGAACGGCAGCACCTGGAGCGCGCTGGGCGCCGGCCTGCCGGGCGAAGTCGCCACCCTGCTCGCGCTCGACGCGAATGACTTCGTGGCCGGCGGCTCGTTCAGCGCGGTGATCGGCGGCGTGCAGAACAAGAACCTCGCCCACTGGCATTCGGGCGCCTGGCTGTCCGACTTCGGCGGTGGCACCTCGGGGCGCGTCCTGGGCCTGACTCGCGACGGCACGAACGGCATTATCGCGGCCGGTCAGTTCAACCAAGCGGGCTCGATCGGAACCGCGGGTCTCGCGGCCTTCAGCTTCGTGAACTCCAGTTGGTTCTCGCTCGTGAGCTCCACGGACGGAGCGATCACGTCGGTGCTCGAGCTGCCGAGCGGAGACGTGATCGTGGGAGGTCTGTTCTCGTCGCTCGGCGGCGCCCCCGGCTTGTTCAGCGTCGCTCGCTTGCCCTTCTTCACGACCACGTGGGTGCCGATCGGAGGGGGACTCAGTGCCGGCTCGCAGGTCGACACGGTCGCCGTGCGCCCGAACGGCGACATCGTCGTCGCGGGCTCGTTCGACTACTCCGGCAGCGCCCGCGCTTCGGGCATCGCGCTTTGGAATGGCAGCGTGTGGAAGCGGATGGGGCCGGGCATTCTCGATCACACCGTCTACGCCGTGCTTCCGCTGCCCAACAACGACGTGGTGGTGGGCGGTGACTTCCTCCGCGCCGGCCTCGAGACCTCGGCCTACTACGCGCGCTTCGCCGAAGCGACCGGTCCCGACACCGATGGCGACGGCTCGAGGGACATGTGCGACGTGTGCCCGTTCGTCTCCGACCCCAACCAGACGGACTCCGGCGGCGTCGGCACGAGCCAGGAGGACGGCATCGGCGACGCGTGTCAGTGCGGGGACGTGACCGGCGACGGCGTGGTCGACGAGGAGGACTGGAGCGGAATCCGCGGCGGACTCGCGGGATTCCCCTATGCGGTGATTCATGCCGACCACTGCAGCGTGAGCGGTGCGATCGACGCGGGTCTCTTGACCAGCGGCATGAGGCGTGACTGCGACGAGGCCGACGCGGCGCGCATTGCGCGCGCGCTGCTCGGCTACGGGCCGTCCCTGGGCCAGAGCTGCGCAGCGGCGGCGCCCTGACTCGAGCCCGTCACGGGCTGCAGGTGATCGCGCTCGTGCCCTGCGGGACTCCGGTGTCGCCGGTCAGCGTGAGGGTCCATAGCCCGCACGCGGTGAGCGAGCTGGTGGAGAAGTATCTCACGTGGATCACGAGCTCGAGCGAGTCGTTCCCGACGATGGAGTCGGTCTGGTGCACGTAGAGCAGGTCGGGAACGCCGGCCGGCTGGGACGAAGTGAACGGGCTGCCCGCGCAGGACAGACACACGACGTCGAGGTCGAAGTTCACCGACGCGGGTGAGTCGAGCTCGATTCGCGCGCTCAAGTCATGAGGGAACGGCGTGCTGTTCGTCTCCGCGAGCTGCACGCTGAGCCAGGTGTCTGCGTAGCCCGTGCGCGTGACGGAGCCGGCGGCGTCGCCCGCGAGGCTCCCCAGCGAGCTGGCTGCGACGCAGGCGTTCCCGGCCGTGCGATTGCTCTCGCAGCCGTTGCTGAGGTCGCCGTCGCAGCTCTGCCAGCCGAACGTGCAAGACGGGTTGCACGTGCCGGACGTGCAGGCGCTGCTACCGTGGGCGTTCGTGCAGTGATGCCCGCACCCGCCGCAGTTGGTCGGATCGTTCGCCAGGTTGAAGCAGTCGGTCGGGCAGTAGCTGAGCCCGGCCGGGCAGACACCACCGCAGCTGCCCGCGCACGCGAGCTGGGTGCAGGCGGCGTCCCAGCCGACCGTGCAGCACTGCGCGCGCTGTGCGCACACGCACGACACGACCGAGGGAGTGTTGCAGCCCACGCCACCGTGGACCTGGCAGCACGGAGTGGTGGCGCCCAGCGCGCAGGCCTGAGTCGGCCCAGGCGGAAGAGACTGGCCGTTGCGGGTCATGACGTCGGCGTCGGCCAGAGAGCAGACACCGTCGAGGTCCGCGGGGTCGGGCCCGAGCCCGGGCGCGCGCAGCTCCGAGATCACGTCGCAGGAAAGCGACTGCTGCAGAGTGAGCGAGCCCGCTGCGGCCAGCTGAGCACGGAGCAGCGCCGCGTCTGCCGCGTTCACCTGACCGTCGAGGTTCAGGTCGCCGCACTGCATCTGGGCGCTCGCCACGCCCGGAAGAAGGAGCAGCCCCAACACCAGCCACCGCGAAGTCACCCGGTCAGCGTATCACGCAGGCTCTGCTCCGGATCGGGATTTCGCAGCCACTCAGTGCGCGCCTCCGGGCCGGAAACCAGCCCGCCCGCGTTCCAGTAGCGCAGGAGCTGCTTGAGCCGCGCCGCCACGCCGCGCGGACCCAGTCCGCCGCGTTCGCGCATGGCCTGGGCGTAGTCGAGCAGGAAGCGCACGGCCTGGGCGCGAGTCACCTCGTTTCCGCTGAACAGCCACGGGTCGGCGAGCGCGCCGCGGCCGGCCATGGCGTACGCGGCGCCCGTCTCCCGCCGCAGGCGTTCCAGGTCGGAGTGACTCGCGATCCCGCCGTTCCCGCACACCGGGATCGACACCGCGCGCACGGCCCGGGCGATGCGCGTCCAGTCCACCTCCGGGCAATAGGCCTCGGCCCGCGTCCGGCAGTGCACCGTGAGCAGGCTCGCGCCGCCGGCCTCGGCAGCGCGCGCCAGCTCCTCGACCCGGCTCGCATCGTCCCAGCCCGCGCGGATCTTGGCCGTGACCGGCACGTCCACCGCGTCGACCACGGCGCGCACCACCTTCTCGAGCGCCAGTGGATCCCGCAGCAAGGCCGAGCCCGCGCAGCCGGCGATCGCGCCCTTCGCGGGACAGCCGAAGTTCAGATCGACCAGCGCCGCGCCTGCCGCCACGGCGTTCCGGGCCGTGTGCGCCAGGTGCCCCAGGTCGTTCCCCATGAGCTGCACGCCGACCGGCTGCGCGAAGACGGACGGCCCCAGGTGTCTCGCGATCACGGCGCGCGGGATCGGCGAGACGCTGACCCGCACGAACTCGGTGAACGCCCCGCCCAGCGCGCCCGCGTCGTTCCGCGCCAGCACCAGGTCGCGGAAGCAGGGCTCCGTGACTCCCTCCATCGGCGCGAGCAGGAACGGGGCGGTGAAGGGGAGGGGCCGAGCCAGGGCCGCCCCGAGCGAAGTCACACCGGACCCGCGAGTCACTCGCCGCCGATCTGCAGCACGGGGCTGGGCCGGCGCTCGAGCAGGCCGGCGTAGAAGTCGTTGCCCTTGTCGTCGATCACGATGAAGGCCGGGAAGTCCCGGACCTCGATCTTCCAGATGGCCTCCATGCCCAGCTCGGGATACTCCTGGACCTCGACCTTCACGATCGAATGGTCGGCCAGGCGCGCGGCCGGCCCGCCGATCGAGCCGAGATAGAAGCCGCCCCACTTGTGGCAGGCGTCGCGCACGGCCTTGCCGCGGTTGCCCTTGGCCAGCATGACCAGGCTCGCGCCCTGGCTCTGGAACAGGTCGACGTAGGAGTCCATGCGGCCGGCCGTGGTCGGCCCGAACGAGCCCGAGGCGCGGCCTTCCGGCTTCTTCGCCGGGCCCGCGTAGTAGATCATGCGCTCCTTGAGATACTGGGGGAGCCCGAGGCCCTGGTCGAGCCTCTCCTTCAGCTTCGCGTGGGCGATGTCGCGCGCCACGATCATCGGGCCACTGAGTGACAGCCGCGTGGCGACCGGATGGCGCGTGAGCTGCGCCAGGATCTCGCGCATGGGCCGGTTCAGGTCCACGCGCACCACGTCGCCCGCCAGCTCGTCGGGGTTCACGTCGGGGAGATACTTCGCGGGGTTGCTCTCGAGCTGCTCGAGGAACACGCCCTCCGGGCTGATCTTGCCCAGGATCTGGCGGTCGGCCGAGCACGAGACGCCGAGCCCCACGGGACACGATGCGCCGTGGCGCGGCAGCCGGATCACGCGCACGTCGTGCGCGAAGTATTTCCCGCCGAACTGCGCGCCGATGCCGGTCTCGTTGCACAGCTTCTGGATCTGCTCCTCGAGCGCCGGGTCGCGAAACGCCCGTCCGAGCTCGTTGCCGCGCGTGGGCAGGTCGTCGAGGTAGCGCGCGCTGGCGAGCTTCACGGTCTTGAGCGTCATCTCGGCCGAGGTTCCGCCGATCACCAGCGCCAGGTGATAGGGCGGGCAGGCCGAGGTGCCGAGCGTGCGGATCTTCTCGGCCACGAACTTCAAGAGTGACTCGGGGTTGAGCAGCGCCTTGGTCTCCTGGTACAGGAAGGTCTTGTTGGCCGAGCCGCCACCCTTGGCCAGGAACAAGAGCTTGTACTCGCGCCCGGGCTCGGCGTAGATCTCGATCTGCGCGGGCAGGTTCGTGCCGGTGTTCTTCTCGGTGTACATGTCGAGCGCCGCCATCTGCGAGTAGCGCAGGTTGCGGCGCTGGTAGGCGTCGAAGATGCCGCGCGAGAGTGACTCGGCGTCGTCGCCGCCGCCGGTGTACACGTCCTGTCCCTTGTAGGCCACCACGATCGCCGTGCCCGTGTCCTGGCAGCTCGGCAAGACGCGGCCCGCGGCGATGTTCGCGTTGGTGAGCAGCTCGAGCGCCACGAAGCGGTCGTTCTCGCTCGCCTCGGGGTCGTCGAGGATCTTGCGCAGCTGCGCCAGGTGACCCGGGCGCAAGAGGTGTGACACGTCGTCGAGCGCTTCGCAGGCCAGGAGCTCGAGCGCGCGCGGGTCGACGACCAGGATCTCGCGGCCGCCGACCCGCTCGAGCTTCACGAAGTCGGACGTGAGCTTGCGGTAGGGCGTCTGGTCGTGGCCGTGCTCGAAGATGGGCTGGTATTGGAAGTCGGGCATGGGAGCGGGACTATAGCCCGCGGAACATCAGGATCGCCGACACCGGACAGACCGAGGCGAGCTCGCGCGAGCCGGCGATTTCCCTGGGGGCGAGCGCCCGATCCATGCGGCTGTAGCCGCGCCCGGCGAGGAAGCGCGCGCGACGCGGATCGCCGGGTCAGCGGGCACTGCAGCAGCCGCCCCCACCGGAAAGGAACCGCTCGAGGCCGGGGTCGGGCTCGGGCTCGGCGTCCGCGTCCGCCAGCAGGGAGTACATCTCCCATGCCATGCCGTCGGCGTCACGGACCCAGAACTTGTCGGCCTTCGCATAGCAGCAGGTGACTCCCTCCTGCGAGTAGGGCGCGAGTGAGTCACTCTGCGCGCGGCGCAGCTCGCTGGCCACCGTGGCGTTCTCCGGGTAGCGGATACCGAGGTGACCGACGGTGCCCGGCGTACCGATCAGGTTGAGCGACAGGATCACCGGCGGATCCGCCAGCTCGAATTTCGCGTAGTCGTGGCGGAGCTTCGCCGGCTCCGCGCCCAGGATCTTGCGGTAGCGTTCGACCGCCTCCGGGATGCTCTTCACGTTGAGGGAGACGTGGAAGGTGTTGGCCATGTCCGGGCTCCTTATATTGATGAGCATCGATGTTGCGGGATCCATCGATCGATGTCAATATAGACGGATGCCAATACGCAAGCCCGAGGCAGCTTCCTGCTGCGCGCCGGTCCTGAAGGGCCGGCTCGCCGAACGCGAGGCCGACGAGCTCGCTCCGGTGTTCCGCGCGCTGGGCGACCCGGGCCGGCTCCGGCTGCTGAGCTTTCTCGCGGCGCAGCCGGGAGGCGAGGCGTGCGTCTGCCATCTCACGGCGCCGCTGGGTCTCACGCAGCCGACGGTGAGCCACCATCTGCGCGTCCTGACCGAGGCCGGGCTGCTCGAGCGCGAGCGCCGCGGCACGTGGATGTACTACCGACTGCGGCTCGAGCGACTCGACGAGCTGTGCGCTGCGCTCGCGCCCCCGAAGCGGCTGACGGAGGCCATGCGGCGGAAGGCGGGATGACGCTCTCGCTCGGGAAGCGCGCCTGCGCCGAGGCCCTGGCGAGCGCCTTCCTGCTCGCGGCGATCGTCGGCTCCGGGATCATGGGCGAACGCCTGGCGGGCGGGAATGCGGCGCTGGCGCTGCTCGCGAACTCGGCCGCGACTGGAGCCGCCCTGGTCGCGTTGATCCTCGCGTTCGCGCCGATTTCGGGGGCGCAGCTCAATCCCGCAGTCACTCTGGTGGCCGCCTGGGAGCGCGCGCTCCCCTGGCGCGAGGTCCCGGCCTACGTCTCCGGCCAGCTCGCCGGCGCGCTGGCCGGTGTGGGCGCCGCAAACGCGATGTTCGCGCTGCCGGTGTTCTCGATCTCGAGTCACGCGCGCAGCGGTGCCGGACAGCTCTTGAGCGAGTCGCTCGCGACGTTCGGGCTGATCTTCGTGGTTCAGAGCTGCGCGCGCCTGCGCGACGCGACCGCGGTCGCGCTCGCCGTCGGTGGGTACATCGCGGCGGCGTATTGGTTCACGTCGTCGACCTCGTTCGCGAACCCCGCAGTCACGATCGCGCGCACGCTGTCCGACACCTTTGCCGGCATCCGGCCGGCCGACGCGCCCGGCTTCATCGCCGCACAGGCCGTGGGCGCCTTCGCCGCGGCTTCCGCGGCGCGCTGGCTCGCCAAGTGACGAACGTGCTCTTCGCCTGCGTTCACAACGCGGGCCGTTCTCAGATGGCCGCTGCGCTCTTCAACGCCTGCGCCGATCCTGGGCTCGCCCGGGCCCGATCCGCCGGCACGCAGCCCGCCGCGCGCGTGCACCCCGAGGTGGTCGCCGCGATGCGCGAGATCGGCATCGAGCTCGCCGGAGCCCAGCCGACCCTCCTGTCCGACGAGCTGGCGCGCAGCTCGAGCCTGCTCGTCACCATGGGCTGCGGCGAAGCCTGTCCTCACGTGCCGGGGCTGCGGCGTCTCGATTGGCCGACCCCCGACCCGAAGGGCCAGTCACTGGCGCGCGTGCGCGAGATCCGCGACGAGCTGCGCGAGCGCGTGGCCGCGCTCGTGCGCGAGCGGGGCTGGCAGCGGGCCTAGCCCCTCCCGGGCTATCCTCGCGCTCATGCGCCGCACCCGCCTCACGTCCGTGGCCACGTACGAGCGGGTGTTGCCGGTCTCGGCCGAACGCGTCTGGGAGAACGTGCTCGACTGGGAGCACCTGCCGTCGCTGCACCGCGACTCGTTCGCGCAGATCCGGCGCGTCGACGCGGGCGACTGGGGCTGGACCGCGGTGGTGCGCGGCCGAGGCGCCGGGGCGCGCGACATCACGCTTCAGGTCGTGCTGCACCGCGACGAGCTGCGCTACGTGACTGCCACGATCGAGGGTCCTGGCAAGGGCACCGAGATCTGGACGCAGCTCGAGCCGCGCAGTGAGCACGAGACCGCGATTCGCGTCGAGTTTCTCGTGCCCGAAGTGTCTCCCGAGCGCCGCCAGACGCTCGGAGACGGCTATCGCGCGCTCTATGCGAAGCTCTGGGACGAGGACGAGGCGATGATGGTGCGGCGCGCGAAGCTGCTGTCGCGCCTGCGCACGCCCAAGGCCGCTCTTCGAGCTCGCGTGGCGCTCGGAAGCCTCTCCGACGTGCGGCCCAAGCTGCCGCTCGTGGTCGAGCACGCAGGCCGGCCGTGGCGCGTCGCGGAGGTCGATGGCGCGCTGGTCGCGTTCTCGGCGATCTGCCCGCACCTGCTCGGCCCGCTCGAAGAAGCGCCGCTCTCGGGAGCCATCCTCGAGTGTCCCTGGCACGGCTATCGCTTCGACGTGCGCTCCGGACGGAGCTGCGACGGCCGCGGGCTGAATCTTTTACCCGGTCCGAAGGTCGAGGTCGACGAAAACGGCGTTGCCAGCCTCATTTTCTGAGCCAGGCTCGAGCTGACCAGCCGATTTCAGGCCATGAATCGATCTGTTCTGGAGCTCAGCTCCGCCATCGAGCCGATTTTCGCCTTGGAATCGTCATCTTCGAGGCTCAAGCCAGGCTCCCGCGCTGGACTCCAGCTCGAAGATCTGCAATTCTGGGTCGAAATCCCCGACCCACCCCCAGACCGGAGCTGAAACATGCCCCAGAAAATCCCCACCGGCGGCGAGAAGATCATCCAGTGTCTGGAAAGGGAGGGGGTCCAGTACATCTTCGGGCTGTCCGGCGGCGCCGCGATGCCGATGTTCGACGCCCTGGTCGATTCCAAGATCAAGCTGATCTTGACTCGCCACGAGCAGGGCGCGACGCACATGGCCGACGGCTACGCGCGCTCGACCGGCAAGCCCGGCGTGGTGCTCGTGACCTCGGGCCCCGGCGCGACCAACACGGTCACGGGCCTGCTCACCGCGCAGATGGACTCCGCGCCGATCATCGTGCTGTGCGGCCAGACCAACGCCGTGAACCTGGGGAAGGACGCGTTCCAGGAAGCCGACGTCACCGGCATCACCTACCCGGTGGTGAAGCACTCGTATCTGATCAAGAACCCGGCGGACATCCCGCGCATCATCCGCGAGGCGTTCCACATCGCGACCACCGGGCGCCCGGGGCCGGTGCTGATCGACGTGCCGAAAGACGTGGGGCAGGGCCCCTGCAACGCGCCCTTCACCGACGCGCTCGACCTGCCCGGCTACACGGTGCCGAGCCGCGGCGACGAGGAGGCCATCTCGCGCGCCGCGAGGTATCTGCGCGACTCACGCCGCCCCGTGCTCTACGTGGGTCAGGGCGCGGTCATCTCCGACGCCGGCAAGGCGATCACCGCGCTGGCCGAGAAGCTGCGCGCCCCCGTGGTGAACACGCTGCTCGGCAAGGGCGCGGTCGACGAGACCCACCCGCTGCACCTGGGCATGCTCGGCATGCACGGCACCGCCTACGCCAACAAGGCGGTGGCGGACTGCGACCTGATCATGTCGATCGGCGCGCGCTGGGACGACCGCATCACCGGCAGGGTGAGTGACTTCTGCACGCGCGCGGTCAAGATCCACGTGGACATCGACCCGGCCGAGTTCGGGAAGATCATCCAGCCCGACGTCACGATCCTGGGCGACGCGCGGCTCGTGATCGAGGACTTGGTGCCCCAGGTCGAGATCGCCGACACCAAGGAGTGGCTGGCCCAGATCAACCGCTGGCGCAAGCAGTACCCGCTGAAGTATCCCAAGCAGGGCGGGCTGCGCGCGCAGCACGTGCTGGACCGCTTGAACGAAGTGACTCGCGGCGACGCGATCCTGACCACCGACGTGGGCCAGCACCAGATGTGGGCGGCGCAGTTCTGTCTGGCGCGGCAGAACCGGCACTGGCTGTCGAGCGGCGGCGCCGGGACCATGGGCTTCGGCTTCCCGTCGGCGATCGGCGCGCAGTTCGGGAACCCGAAGAAGAAGATCTGGGCGATCGTCGGCGACGGCGGCTTCCAGATGACCTGCCCGGAGCTCGCGACCGCGGCGATTCACAAGCTGCCGGTCAAGTGTCTCATCATCAACAACAACTATCTCGGCATGATCCGGCAGTGGCAGGAGATGTTCTACGACAACCGCCTGTCGGGTGCCGACCTCGAAGGCAATCCCGACTTCGTGAAGCTCGCGCAGGCCTACGGCGTGAAGGGGCTGCGCATCCGCCGGCCCGCCGACGTGGATCGCATCCTGCGCGAGGCGCACCAGTACGACGCGGGCCCGTGCGTGGTCGTGGCCGAGGTGGTGAAGGAGGACAACGTCTTCCCGATGATCCCCGCGGGCGCGTCGATCGCCGAGATGCTGATCGAGAAACCCAAGCACCGGCTCGAGAAGCCGACCGGGAGCACCTGATGTCCGCCGCACTCGCCGCCCCGCAGCCCGCGCCCGCGCGGCCGCACATGCACACCATCTCGCTGTTCGTGAACAACAAGCCGGGCGTCCTGGTGCGCGTGGCGCTGGTCTTCTCGCGCCGCGGCTTCAACATCGAGTCACTCGTGGTGTCGGCCGGGGCCGAGGGCCGCTTCTCGCGCATGACCATCGTGTGCTCGGGCAACGCCGGCGACCTGAAGCAGATCATCGCGCAGCTCGCCAAGCTCGTGGACGTGGTGCACGCGATCGACCACACCGGCGACGAGAGCTACGAGACGGAGATCGCGCTGGTGAAGCTGTTCGCGCCGCTCGACCAGCGCACGCAGATCCTCCAGGTCGCCGAGCACTACAAGGCGAAGGTGGTCGACTACGGGTCCGACTCGCTGATCCTGCAGGTCCACGGGCCGAGCGAGAAGCTCGACGCCTTCGTCGACCTGCTGCGTCCCTTCAAGCTCTCCGAGCTCGTGCGCTCCGGGAAGCTGTTGATGGCCCGAGGGGCCCGACTGACCTGATTGACTACGTTCGCCTGCGGCTCACTGCGCGCGGCTGACTTGTGATCGCATGGGCACCCCCATGCTCCGGCGCTTGCGGGCCTCGCTCAGGGCGGCCTTCGCTCGGCCTCCGGCTCAGTTCCCTTGCGCCGCTGTCAGCATGAAGGCCAGGAAGGCGAGCGAAGCTCCCGCGACGACCAGTGAGGCGATGTCGGTCCAGATCGACTCGTAGCGGGTCATGGTGTCTCTCCTTCGAGCTGGAAGATGACCTGACCTGGCGCAGCCGTCTGTGAAATCGTTCTCAGTGACCGGCCCTGGGCGCCCCGTCGGCAGGCCCCGGCTCCCGGCGCCGGCGCGCCGGGCGGTCGCCCAGGCCCGTGGGGCTCGAGGGCTCAAGGGTCAAAGGCCGGTGCGTCGATGCGCCATGGGAGTCATGTCCGCAGCGGCACGAACGCGTGACGATCCCCGCGAGCGCCTGGACGCGCTCGTGAGCGACGCCGTCCTCTGGCTCGACGCCGAGCTGTGCATCGTGCGCGCGAACGACGCCGCCCTGCGACTCCTGCGCCAGCCCGCCGAGGAGCTGCTCGGGGTCGGCCTGCCGGACCTGGTCGCGGCCTCGTCGCGCAAGAGCTTCCAGGCCTACGTGGAGGAGCGGCGCGCGCTCGGCGGGGAAGCCGGCCGGCGCGTGGAGGTGCGTCTCTCCCACGGCCCGCTCGCCGACCTGCCGCTCGAACTGGCCCTGCACGCGCTCGCGCTCGACGGAAAGCCGGGCTGGCTCGCCGTGGCCCGCGACCTGAGCGAGCGCCGGCTGCTGCGCGCCGAGCGCAACCGCACCGAGTCACTCGAGGAGGCGAACTCGGCGCTGCGCGAGGCCATGCTGCACGCCGAGCAGACCACGCGCATCAAGACCGAGTTCCTGGCCAACGTGTCGCACGAGATCCGCACGCCCATGACCGCGATCCTGGGCTTCACCGAGGTGCTGCTCGAGGAAGCCACGCAGGCCGCGGCGCCGGCGGGCACCGTCGACGCGCTGCGCACGATCCAGCGCAATGGCGACTATCTGCTCGCGCTGCTCAACGACATACTCGACCTGTCGAAGATCGAGTCCGGACGGCTCGAGGTCGAGCGGGTCACCTTCTCGCCCGTGAGCGTGGTGCGCGAGGTCGAGCGGCTGATGCGCGTGCGGGCGGAGTCGAAGGGGATCGACTTCGAGCTCGAGTTCGACGGCGCGGTGCCCGCGCACGTGGAAGGCGACCCCACACGCGTGCGCCAGATCCTGATCAATCTGGTCGGCAACGCGATCAAGTTCACCGAGGTCGGGAGCGTGCGCCTGCGCGTGCACCTGCGCGACGATTCGGCGTCCGCGCGCCTGCGCTTCGAGGTGAGCGACACGGGCATCGGCATCACGGCTGCGGAGCGGGCGAAGCTGTTCCGGCCCTTCGGCCAGGCCGACAGCTCGACCACGCGCCGCTACGGCGGCACGGGCCTGGGACTCACGATCTCGAAGCGCCTCACCGACCTGCTCGACGGCTCGATCGAGGTCGAGAGCGAGCCGGGCCGCGGCACCTTGTTCCGCGTCGACCTGCCGGCCGGGAACCTCGAGGGCGTGGCGCGCGTGCCCGCGCACGAGTCACCGGGCGGCGAGGAGCTGCGCGAGGGCGACGCCGAGCCGGATCTGCGCGGGCGCGTGCTCTTGGTCGAGGACGGTCCGGACAACCAGCGCCTGATCTCGCTCTTGCTTACGCGCGCCGGGCTCGAGGTCGTGCTGGCCGAGAACGGCCAGCAGGCGATCGAGCGCGTGCACGAGGCGCGGCAGTCGGGCCAGGCCCTCGGCATCGTGCTCATGGACATGCAGATGCCCGTGATGGACGGCTACACCGCCACCAAGATCCTGCGTCGCCAGGGCTTCGCGACGCCGATCGTGGCGCTCACGGCGCACGCCATGGACACGGAGCGCGCGCGCTGCCTCGCGGCCGGATGCGACGATTTCGCGACCAAGCCGATCGATCGCGCCCGCTTCTACGCGCTCTTGCGCCGGCACTTGCCGGCGGCAAAGGACCCGTGAGGCGCGCGTTCCCGCTGGTGTAGTCCACCGGTCACTGCGATTCGCCGATATCCAGTGGGATGGGAAGAGTGAAGGGCATCACCATCCTCGATGCGGTGAAGTTCCTGCGCGCGCGCCGCGACGAGGCGCTCGAGGTGCTTCCGCCCGCGCTGCACTCGTATCTCGACGAGCCCATCACTCAGTCGCTTTGGTATCCCGAGTCCGACATGGTGGAGCTGCTGCGCGGCGTGGCGAAGCTCCTGCCCGGGCCCGTCGACCGGGCGCTGGTGATGATGGGCGAGCGCAGCGCGCGCCAGCAGACCATGGTCTACGGCGACCTGCTGCGCGGGGTCCAGTCCAACAGCCGCACGTTCGCGCTCTGGTCGAGTCAGCACGACACCGGCGAGATGCGCTCCATGCTCGAGACACCCAGCCGGATTCGGCTCGAGCTGGTGGGCTACGAAGACACTTCGCGCGAGATGTGTCTCCTCCTGGGCGGCTATCTCGCGGGCACGCTCGCCATCAACGGCATCACGGACGCTTCGGTCCAGAAACTCACCTGTCGGCTCTGGGGCGACTCGCTGTGCACCTGGCGGGGTGCCTGGACCCCGCTCGAGGAGAAGTGACCCGGTGTCCCGACTCCACTCACGCCGGCCCGCGACCGATGCGCCCTCCGTGGCGGGTGGGATGGTCAAGGGCGTCGCCGTGCTGGGGCTCGTGAAGCACCTGCGCTCCCGGCGCGACGAGGTGCTGCCGCACCTGCGGCCCGAGCTGCAGCACTACTTGAGCGACACGCTGTCCGTCTCGGGCTGGTATCCCGAGACCGACCACGCCGAGCTCTTGCGCGCCGGCGCGCACCTGTATGCCATGCCGCCCGAGCGGGCGCTGGAGCGCATGGGGGAGCTCGCGGCGCGCAGCCACTCCGAGATCTACCGCGAGCTGCTGGTGGGGCACGGCTCCCAGAGCCGCACTTTCGCGCTCTGGTCGACCCAGCACGATACCGGCGAGCTGCGCCGCGTGCGCGAGGGCTCGACGCGCATGAGCTTCGAGCTCACCGACTTCGCGGGTGTCTCGCACGAGTTCTGTCTCTCGTTCACCGGCTATCTGCGCGGCACGTTCCTGGTGAACGGTTACTCGGACGTCACCGTGGACAAGGTCTCCTGCACGCTCCGGAACGACCCGTCGTGCCTCTGGCGCTGCTCCTGGAAGCGCGAGGCACGCGGGGAGCCGGGAGGCTAGCGGTCATGGGCAACGCGAAGGGCGCCGTCCTGCTCGGGCCGATCAAGTTCCTGCGCAAGAACCGCGAGCGCGCGCAAGAGCTCCTGCCGCCGGCGCTCCACCGCTATCTCGAAGAAGACGTGCGGCTGTCCTCGTGGTACCCCGAGCTCGATTTCGTGGCGCTGATCCGCGCCGCGGCCCGGCTGGCGCCGGGCGACCCCGAGGTCACGATCGAGCAGTTCGGCGCGCTCGGCGCCGGCCAGCACAGCGAGGTGTACGGCGACCTGATGCGCAGCATGCGCTCCTCGAGCAGCGTCTTCGCGCTCTGGTCCGCGCAGCACGATACCGGCAAGCTGCGCGGCATCTTCGAGTCACCGACCCAGGCGCGCGCCGAGCTCGTGGGCTTCGACTCCACCACGCGCGAGCACTGTCTCCTGGCCCGCGGCTACATCCGCGGCATGCTGGTCGCGAACGGCTACGAAGACGTGGCCGTGTCCGAGCTGCACTGCGTGCTCAGCGGGGACACTTGCTGCGCCTGGCGCATGACCTGGAAGGGCCGGGACCCCTGAGTCAGCCGGCGGGGCTCTGCCCGCCGCCGTAGACGTTCAGCTTCTCGCCGGTGATGTAGCTGGCGCGTTCCGAGACCAGGAAGCGCACCGCGTTCGCCACGTCCTCGGGCTGACACACCCGGCCGAACGGCATCACCGCGTCGAGCTTGCGGATGTCGTCGACGCCCATCGCGCCCTTCACCAGCCGGCGGCCCATCTCGGTCTCGACCAGGCCCGGAGCGACCACGTTCACGCGGATGCCGTTCTTCTTCTCTTCCTTCGACAGCGTGAAGGCGAGT
>DATKAO010000135.1 GCA_035498015.1 Myxococcota bacterium | reverse complement strand
GGCAGCCACAGCCCCTTCTCGCGGGCCAGCTTGCGCAGGCGGATGATCTCGGGCCCCCACTTCGCGCGGTCGTCGGTCTTCTCGAGCACGGCCGCCGCCGGCTCCACGTCTTTGTCGATGAACTCGCGGATCCGGGTGCGCAGCTCGACGATGTCGGCCGGCAGGCTGAAGTCGATCGCCATGTCGTGTCTTCCTTCTTCTTTTTCGAGGCCGGGATTCTATCGCGTGTCGAAGCGGTAGCGCGCACGCCAGAGCGCGGCAGTGAGCAGCGCGAAGGGCACGCAGCCGGCCAGGCCCACATACAGCGAGCTCGGGCGCGCGTCGCGCACGCCCCAGATCGCCATGCCCAGCGCCACCGAGCCGCAGTAGAGCGCGGCCCAGGGGTGCATCCAGGCGCGCATCTTCCAGAAGCCCCACGCGCCCGCCGCGTAGATCGCCCAATGCAGCGGCTCGGTGGCCTTGGCGGCCCAGCCGGTGAGCATGAAGCCGACCCAGACCTCCTGGTCCCGGCCGACCGGCTTCCAGAAGAAGTCATAGGGCACGTAGACCAGCGCCATGAAGGCGCAGAAGCCGAGAAGCCCGGTCATCCACCAGGGCCGCTCCGCCACGGGGCTTACAGGCGTTCGAGCAGGGTGGCCGCGGCGTTCGCGACCGAGTCCGACGCGGTCGACATCTCGAGGTTGCGCAGGCGGCTGCGCAGCAGAGACTTCTGGTCGGCCGAGAGAGCGTCGGCCACGCGGTCGATCTCGTCGGTCACCTGGAGCACGTCGCGCTCGGTCTCGAGGTCGAGCAGCCGGACCAGGAGCCCCACGTCGGCCGGCATGCCGAATGCCTTCACGTACTCGCGGAAGCTGCGCAGCAGGTTGTCCTGGCCGTCGGCTTCACGGAGCCGTTCTTCGAGGCGGAGCCGGCCGCGGTCGGCCTTCTTCCCGAACAGCCGCTCCTCGACTTTTCGCCGGTAGCGCGCGGCCTGGTGTCGGGCCCGCTGCTGCCGGGCGGTGAGGCCTTGGTCACCGCCGTGCCCGTTGCGTTTGCGCTCGTCGCGGCCCTGCGGCCGGTCGGAGCCGTTGGATGCGATCTTGTCCTGATCACTCACGCCTGTGCGCTCCCTCAGATGCGGCGCAGGCGGCGCCGCTTCGCGAAACGGTCCCGGTCGCGTGCAACCGGTTCGAAGCTCGGCCTGGCCGACTCGAGCTCCGCAGAGCGGGGCGCGGCAGCCATCGCCGGCCCCCTCCCCACGCGCGTAGCATGCCTCATCCGGCGCGCGCTGTCTCTCCCATTCTTCGGGTGGTCCGGCCGCGAGCTGTTGCCGCTGGGCTGCGCGCTGTGACAGGCTGGCCGCATGCCGGAGATCCGAGAAATCGCGAGTGGCCTGGAATTTCCCGAGGGACCGATCGCCCTGCCCGACGGCAGCGTGCTCCTGGTCGAGATCAAGCGCGGCACCCTGACGCGGGTGTCTCCCGACGGGCGGGCTTCCGTGGTGGCGAAGACCGGCGGCGGGCCCAACGGCGCGGCGCTCGGACCGGACGGACGGGTCTATGTCTGCAACAACGGCGGCTTCGAGTGGCACCAGCTCGGCCCCATGCTGCTGCCGGGCAACCAGCCCGCCGACTACGTGGGCGGCAGCATCCAGCGAGTCGACCTGGCGACCGGCAAGGTCGAGACGCTCTACCGCGAGTGCGGCGGCCACCCGCTGCGCGGGCCGAACGACCTGGTGTTCGATCCGACCGGCGGCTTCTGGTTCACCGACCACGGCAAGACCCGGCCGCGCGATCGCGACCGCGGCGGCCTGTACTACGCACAGCCCGACGGGAAGTCGGTGCGCGAGGTGGTCTACCCGCTCGACGCGCCCAACGGCGTCGGGCTCTCACCCGACGGCAGCCGCGTGTACGTGGCCGAGACCCACACCGGCCGCGTGTTCTGGTGGGATCTCTCGGCGCCGGGCCAGATCCGCCCGCACAGCTCGCCCAACCAGGGTCACCTGCTGGCCGGGCTGCCGGGCCTGCAGCTCCTCGACTCACTCGCCGTCGATGCCGACGGCAACGTGTGCGTGGCCACGATCGTGAACGGCGGCATCACGGTGATCTCCCCCGACGGCGGCAAGATCGAGCACGTGCCCATGCCCGACCCGCTGACCACGAACGTCTGCTTCGGCGGCAACGACCTGCGCACCGCCTACGTGACGCTCTCGGCCACGGGCAAGCTCGTCTCGACGCCCTGGCCCCGGCCGGGGCTGAAGCTGGCCTTCGGCTAGGGCCGAGCAAGCGCCGCAGGCGAACGTAGTCAACCAGTCAAAGCGTTCGAGTGACCTTCTTCAGGCCTGCCGGCTTGTCGGGGTCTCGGCCGCGCGCGCGCGCGAGCCAGAATGCGAGCAGCTGACCGGCGATCGCCGCGGGTATGGGCGCGAGCCACTCGGGCGCGGCGGGGATACACAGATCTGCGTCGCTCTCGCTGGCCACGCGCACGATGCGCGCGCCGCGCTCGAGCAGCTCCGCGGCCAGACGGCGCACGTCGGGCGCGGCCGGGCCGTGCAGCTCGAGGGCGAACACCGGGGCGCCGCTCTGCGCCAGCGCGATCGGGCCGTGCCGGTAGTCGGCGGCCGAGAAGGGCTCGGCGAACACGCCCGCGAGCTCCTTCAGCTTGAGCGCCCACTCGAGCGCCACGGGATAGCCGAAGCCGCGCCCCACCACGGCGCAGGCGGGGTGCGGCGCGAGCGCCTCGGCGAGCTTGCGCGCG
>DATKAO010000134.1 GCA_035498015.1 Myxococcota bacterium | reverse complement strand
CAATTTCGTGTCACCCGAGGCGATCAAAGGCAAAGCCTTCCTGATCCACTGGTCCTGGGTCGTGGCCTCGAACGACCACGCCGAACGCAGCTTCATCGGAGACCTGATCTTCACCCTCTGGAGAGTCGTCACCTTCCAGGTGGAAGAGATCCGCTGGCACCGGATCTTCCATCGCGTCTCGGGGCCCGCGGACTGAGATCCAGAGCATCTCTGCGCCTGGCGCTCCGGGCTAAAACCCGTCGGTCGCTGTGCTCGAAGACTCGCAACGCTCCCTCTGGGTTTTGCCCCGGCCGCGCCGGCGAACGAGACCTCGGTGTCTCACAAACAAATACGAGGTCGCGTCGAAGAGCTCGCCCCTTCGACCATCCAGTCCGCGTTCGCAACGCCATCGGGCGCGGACTGCAGGGTTGCACTGGCTGGAGCGTCGACGCGTTCTCTCTTCTAGTGTGGCGGCGGGCTGATCTCTTTCGCGCGCGCGGCCGGCGCGGAAGCCCGGAGGAGCGTCTGCAGGGTACTCCCGAAGCAGCGACGGAGGGCTTCTGCGCGGAGCGCAGCGCGCCTCGATGCTCGAGTCCGAGTCCGAGCATTGACGGCACCCCGGACCCCCGATAAGCTGCGCGCCGACTCTTTTAACTCCATCCAGAGAGGTGGAGAAAGGGCGCGCGATGGCTTCACCCGATTTGCATCTCGAGGCGAACGGCGGACGGGTCGTTCTCGATGCCGGGGGCATTCAGCGCGCCACCACACGGATCGCCCACGAGATCCTGGAGCGGAACCCCGGTGCCGAGGATCTCTGCCTGGTCGCGATCGTGCGCGGCGGGGAGCCGGTAGCGGCGCTGATCGGCGAGCAGCTCGGCGCGCTGGCGGGGCGGCCGGTGCCGGCGGGGGCGCTCGACATCACGCTCTACCGTGACGACGTCGTGGCGCGCGGCGTGCGCCCGATGCCGCGGCCGACGCGCATGCCGTTCTCCGTCGACAAGAAGCGGGTGGTGCTGGTCGACGACGTAATGTTCACCGGCCGCACCGTGCGCGCGGCCATGGACGCGGTGCTCGACTTCGGCCGGCCGGCGGCGATCCAGGTCGCCGTGCTCGTCGACCGCGGGCACCGCGAGCTGCCGATCAAGGTGGACTTCGTGGGCAAGAACATTCCGACCTCGCGCGCGGAGCGGGTGGTGCTGCGCGCGCGCGCGGACGGCGAGCTCGAGGTCGCAGTCGTATGAGACATCTGCTCGGCATCGAAGAGATGAGCCGCGCCGAGATCGAGCAGGTGCTCGACACGTCGGAGGCCATGCTCGAAATCTCGCAGCGCGAGATCAAGCGCGTGCCTACGCTGCGCGGCCGCACCGTGATCAACGTGTTCCTCGAGGCGTCGACGCGCACGCGCGTGTCGTTCGAGATCGCGGCCAAGCGGCTTTCGGCCGACGCGATCAACGTGTCGCGCTCGGGCTCGAGTCTCTCGAAGGCCGAGACGCTGGCCGACATGGCGCGCAACCTGGCCGCCATGAGCGCCGACGTGCTGGTGGTGCGCGACTCGGTGGCGGGCGTGCCGCACATGCTGGCCGAGCGCGTGCGCGTGCCGGTGGTGAACGCTGGCGACGGCTGCCACGAGCACCCGACCCAGGCGCTGCTCGACGCCTTCACGCTGCGGCAGTCACTGGGCTCGCTCGAGAACCGCGTGATCGCGATCGTGGGCGACATCTCGCACAGCCGCGTCGCGCGCTCCGACATCCACTGCTTCACCAAGCTGGGCGCCGAGGTGCGCGTCGCCGGGCCGCCGACCATGATGCCCGCGGGCATCGAGGCGCTGGGCGTGAAGCCGTGCTTCTCGCTCGAACAGGCGCTGGCGGGCGCGGACGTGATCGTCATGCTGCGCATCCAGCAGGAGCGGCTCGACGGCGCGCTGTTCCCCTCGATTCGCGAGTACTCCCGCACCTTCGGACTCACGCAGCGCACGCTCGCCCTGGCCAAGCCGGAGGCGATCGTGCTGCATCCCGGCCCGATCAACCGCGGCGTCGAGATCGCGAGCGACGTGGCCGATGCCGAGCCGTCGCGCATCCTCGACCAGGTCACGAACGGGGTCGCGGTGCGCATGGCCGTGCTCTACCTGCTGACGGGAGGTGAGGGGTGACCCGGCTCCGCATCCAGGGCGCGCGCATCCTCGATCCTGCCACGGGTCGCGACGAGCTGGGCAGCGTCGACCTGGCCGACGGCCGCATCGAGTCGGTCGGCAGTCCTTCGTCGGGCGTGCCCGATGAAGTGATCGAGGCGGCGGGCCTGTGGCTCGCGCCCGGCTTCGTGGACCTGCACGCGCACCTGCGCGAGCCAGGCCAGGAGTACAAGGAGGACATCGAGACCGGCACCCGCGCGGCGGCCGCCGGCGGCTACACCACGGTGTGTTGCATGGCGAACACCGATCCGGTGAACGACACGCCCGCGGTGACCGAGTACATCCAGCGCCGCGCGCGCGAGTCTGGGGCGGTGCGCGTGCGCGTGATCGCCGCGGCCACCCAGGGGCTGCGCGGCGAGATCATGTCCGAGATGGCCGGCCTCGCGGCCGCGGGCGCGGTCGCGTTCTCGGACGACGGCGCGGTGATCATGAACGCGGCGGTCATGCGGCGCGTGCTCGAGTACGCGCGCGGCATCGGCCGTCCGGTGATCGCGCACTGCGAGGACCTGCACCTGCGCGGCTCGGGCGTCGTGCACGAGGGAGCGCACGCGACCTGCTGCGGCCTGCCCGGGTCGCCCGCCGAGGCCGAGACGGCCATGGTCGCGCGCGACCTCGAGCTCGCGCGGCTCACCGGCGCGCACCTGCACGTGGCGCACGTGTCCGCGGCGCGCTCGGTCGAGCTGATCCGCGAAGCGAAGGCGGCCGGGGTGCGAGTCACCGCCGAAGTGACTCCCCACCACCTGGCGCTCACCGACGAGACGGTGCGCGGCTTCGACACCAACTACAAGATGGCGCCGCCGCTGCGCAGCGCGCGCGACCGCGAGGCGCTGCGCGAGGGTCTGGCCGACGGCACGCTGGACTGCGTCGCGACCGACCACGCGCCGCACGCGCTCTACGAGAAGGACGTCGAGTTCACCGCTGCGCCGTTCGGCGTGGTGGGCTTCGAGACCGCGCTCTCGGTGGCGCTCGAGCTGGTGCGCGAGGAGCGCATGACCGCGCTCGAGCTGGTCGACCGGCTCTCGACCCGGCCCGCGCGCGTGCTCGGCATCCCGGGCGGCACGCTCGAGCCGGGCGGACCCGCGGACCTGGTGCTGCTCGACCCCGAGCGCGCCTGGAAGGTCGAGCCCACGCAGCTCGCGTCGCGCTCCAAGAACTCGGCCTTCCTGGGCCGCGAGCTGCGGGGCCGCGCCCTGCGCACCTGGGTCGGCGGCCGGCTCGCGTTCGCCGCCGGCGAGGAGTCACTCGGGTGAAGGCGCGCTCCGCCTATCTGGTGCTGGGCGACGGCACGCTCTACCCGGGCCAGGCCTTCGGCGCCGACCCTTCCGCAGGGAAGGGCAGCGGAGAGGGCGAGGTCGTCTTCCACACCGGCATGACCGGCTACCAGGAGATCCTCACCGATCCTTCCTACGCCGGTCAGATCGTGTGCATGACCTATCCCGAGATCGGGAACACGGGCTGCAACCCCGAAGACGAGGAGTCGCGCGGGCTGTTCCTGCGCGGCTTCGTGGTGCGCAGCTACAACGAGCGGCCCTCCAGCTGGCGCTCGCGCGAGACACTCGATGCCTACCTGAAGCGCCACGCGGTGCCCGGCATCAGCGGCATCGACACGCGCGCGCTGGTGCGCCACCTGCGCACCGTGGGCGCGATGAACGGCGTGATCGCCCACGGCGAGCACGAGCCCGCAGAGCTGCGCGCGCGCGCGGCCGCGATCCCGTCCATGGCGGGGCTCAACCTGGTCGATGGAGTCACCGAGGGCCGGCGCTACGACTGGAGCGAAGGCAACGACTGGCGCGGCCGGCCGCGGCCGGTGTCGAAGCGCCGGCACCGGATCGTCGCCTACGACTACGGCGTGAAGCGCAACATCCTGCGCGAGCTGGTCGATGCGGGCTTCGACGTGACCGTGGTGCCCGCCGACACGTCGGCGGCCGAGACACTCGCCCTGAAGCCGGAGGGCGTGTTCCTGGGCAACGGTCCGGGCGACCCGGCGGCAGTCGGCTACGCGATTCCGATCGTGCGCGAGCTCGTGGCCGCGAAGACCCCGATCTTCGGCATCTGTCTCGGACACCAGATCCTCGGCCTGGCGCTGGGCGGACGGACCCGGAAGCTGCGCTTCGGCCACCACGGCGCGAACCAGCCCGCGCGCGACGAGCAGTCCGGGCGCGTGATGATCGCGTCGGAGAACCACGGCTTCGCCGTCGACGCCGACGCGCTGCGCGCCGCGGGCGACGTGGAGATCACGCACGTGAACCTGAACGACGGCACGGTCGAAGGCCTGCGCCACCGCACGCTGCCGGTGTTCTCGGTGCAGTATCACCCCGAGGCGTCGCCCGGCCCGCACGACCTGGCGTATCTGTTCGACCGCTTCCGCGAGCTGATCGAGGACCAGCATGCCTAAGGACCCGACGCTGCGGCGCGTGCTCTTGATCGGCGCGGGCCCGATCGTGATCGGACAGGCCTGTGAGTTCGACTACTCGGGCACGCAGGCCTGCAAGGCGCTGCGCGAAGAGGGCATCGAGGTCGTGCTGGTGAACTCGAACCCGGCCACGATCATGACCGACCCCGAGTTCGCCACGCGCACCTATGTGGAGCCGATCACGCCCGATACGGTCGCGCGCATCCTCGAGATCGAGAAGCCCGACGCCGTGCTGCCGACGCTCGGCGGACAGACGGCGCTGAACTGCGCGATCGCGCTCGCCGAGTCCGGCGTGCTCGAGAGACTCGGCATCCGGCTGATCGGCGCCCAGCTCGACTCGATCCTGATGGCCGAGGATCGGCTGCGCTTCCGCACCGCCATGCGCGAGATCGGCCTCGACGTGCCCAAGTCGGTCTACGTGACCGACTTCGAGCAGCGCAAGGAGGTGCTGGCCGAGATCGGGCTGCCCGCGATCATCCGGCCCAGCTTCACGCTCGGTGGCTCAGGCGGCTCGATCGCAGAGACGGCGGACGATTTCGCGACAAAGCTCAAGTGGGGCTTGCACCTCTCGCCGCGCGGCGAGGTGCTGGTGGAGCAGTCGGTCCTGGGCTGGAAGGAGTACGAGCTCGAGGTCATGCGCGACCGCGCGGACAACGTGGTCATCATCTGCTCGATCGAGAACTTCGACCCGATGGGTGTGCACACCGGTGACTCGATCACGGTCGCGCCCGCGCAGACGCTCACCGACAAGGAATACCAGCGGATGCGCGACGCGGCGATCGCGATCATCCGCAAGATCGGGGTCGAGACCGGCGGCTCGAACATCCAGTTCGCGGTGCACCCGCAGACCGGCGCCATGACCGTGATCGAGATGAATCCGCGCGTGTCGCGCTCGTCGGCGCTGGCCTCCAAGGCCACCGGCTTCCCGATCGCGAAGATCGCCGCCAAGCTCGCCATCGGCTACACGCTCGACGAGATCACGAACGACATCACGCGCGTTACGCCGGCCAGCTTCGAGCCGACGATCGACTACGTGGTCACCAAGATCCCGCGCTTCACCTTCGAGAAGTTCCCCGAGGCCGACCCGCGGCTGGGCGTGCAGATGAAGTCGGTGGGCGAGGCCATGTCGATCGGCCGCACCTTCCGCGAGTCACTGCAGAAGGGCATCCGTTCGCTCGAGATCGAGCGCTTCGGCTTCGAGGAGCTGGCCGTCGACGACGCCACGCTCGAGCGCAAGCTCCGGGTGCCGGGCCCCGACCGGCTGTGGGCGATCGGCGAGGCGCTGCGCCGCGGACGCACGATCGAGTGGCTCTACGAGTGCACCTCGATCGACCCGTGGTTCCTGTGGCACGTGTCGGAGATCATCCGGCAGGAGGCCGAGTACCGGGACCCGGCCACGCGCGACCTCGCCGCAGCCAAGCGCGCGGGCTTCTCGGACCGCCGCCTGGCCAAGCTGTCGGGAGTCAGTGAAGACGAAGTGCGCCGCGAGAGACTCGCGCGCGGCATCGTGCCCGTCTACAAGCGCGTCGACACGTGCGGCGCCGAGTTCGAGGCGCACACGCCGTATCTCTACTCGACCTACGAGGCCGAGTGCGAGGCCGACCCGAGCGACCGGCCGAAGGTCCTGATCCTGGGCGGCGGGCCGAACCGGATCGGCCAGGGCATCGAGTTCGACTACTGCTGCGTCCACGGCGTGCTGGGTCTCGAAAAGGACGGCTTCGAGACCATCATGGTGAACTGCAACCCCGAGACGGTGTCGACCGACTACGACACGAGTGACCGGCTGTACTTCGAGCCGCTCACGCTCGAGGACGTGCTCGCGATCGTGCAGCGCGAGCAGCCGCGCGGGGTGATCGTGCAGTTCGGCGGACAGACACCGTTGCGCCTGGCGGTGCCGCTCGAGAAGGCGGGCGTGCCGATCATCGGCACGAGCCCCGACGCGATCGATCGCGCCGAAGACCGCGAGCGCTTCGCGGAGCTCCTGACCAAGCTCGGCCTGCGCCAGCCCGAGAACGGCACGGCGCGCAGCAGCGCCGACGCGGTGCGGCTCGCGCAGCGCATCGGCTACCCGGTGCTGGTGCGGCCCTCGTACGTGCTCGGCGGCCGTGCCATGCGCATCGTGCACGACGCGACCGAGCTCGAGACCTACATGCGCGAGGCCGTGAACGTCTCGCCCGAGCATCCGGTGCTGGTCGACCGCTTCCTGGCCAACGCGATCGAGGTCGACGTCGACGCGCTGTGCGACGGCAAGCAGGCGGTGATCGCCGGCATCATGGAGCACATCGAGGAGGCGGGCATCCACTCGGGTGACTCGGCCTGCTCGCTGCCGCCGTACAGCCTCCCGCGCTATCTGGTCGAGGAGATCGAGCGCGCCACGCGTGCGCTGGCGCTCGAGCTCGGCGTGGTGGGGCTGATGAACGTGCAGTTCGCGATCGCCGACGAGATGCTCTATGTGCTCGAGGTGAACCCGCGCGCCTCGCGCACCGTGCCGTTCGTGTCCAAGGCGATCGGCGTGCCGATCGCGCAGCTCGCGGCGCGGGTCATGGCAGGCAAGTCACTGGCCGAGCTCGGCTTCACCGCCGAGATCGTGCCCGCGCACGTGTCGGTGAAGGAATCGGTCTTCCCGTTCGTGAAGTTCCCGGGCGTCGACACGCTGCTCGGTCCCGAGATGAAGAGCACGGGCGAGGTCATGGGCATCGACCGCGAGTTCGGGCGCGCCTACGCCAAGGCGCAGCGCGGCGCGGGCATGGATCTGCCCACCTCGGGCACCGTGCTCGCGTCCCTGCGCGACGAGGACAAGCCCTCGGGCGCCGCGGCGCTGCGCGTGCTTCAGGAGGAGGGCTTCTCGCTCGTGGCCACGCGCGGCACGGCCGAGTTCATGCGCGAGCGCGGGCTCCAGATCGACGCGATCAACAAGGTGCGCGAGGGCTCGCCGCACGTCGACGACCTGATCCGCGGCGGCAAGGTGTCACTCGTGATCGCCACCACGCGGCTGGGCGACGCCGCCGCCGTGAAGGACTCGGCCTCGATGCGCCGCTCTGCGCTCGAGGCCGGGATTCCGTACTTCACCACCGTCGCCGGCGCGCGCGCCGCGGCCGGCGCGATCCGCGCGCTGCGCGCCGGAGCCGTCCAGCCGATCGCGCTTCAGGACCTGCACAGGGGCTGATGTCCCGCTGGCGCGACGCGGTCGCGGCCATTCGCGGACCCCTCGAGTTCGCGCGGCGCGCGCCCGACGCCGCGGCGCGCGTACGCGATCTCGCGGGCACGTTGCGCGCGGCGCTCGAGCGCGCAGCCGAGCTCTGGGTCCCGCCCGAAGTCTCCAAGCGCCTGCGCGACGCCGGGGCGGCGCTCGAGTCGGGCGCGACGCCGGAGACGCTCGAGGAGATCGCGAAGCTGCTCGCGGGCCTGCTCGCGCCGGGCTTCCCCGACCGCTGGCTCTCCGAGAATGTGAGTCGCGTGCCGGGCGTGGGTCCGAAGACCGCGCAGGCGCTCGCGCGCAAAGAGATCGCCAGCGTCGAAGACCTGCTCTTCTTCCTGCCGCGCGCCTACGAGGATCGGCGCGAGATCACGCCGATCGAGAGACTCGAGGTCGGCCGCGCGGCGGCCTTCGCCGGCACGGTGACTCGCAGCGCCGTCGTGCCGCTGCGCAACGGGCGGCGGTTCTTCCAGGCGGTGGTCTCCGACGGCACGGGGGCCGTGCAGCTCAAGTGGTTCCGGGGCCTCGCGACCTTCGAGCACCGGCTGGCGCCCGGCACGCGCGTGCTCGTGGCGGGCGAGGTGCGCCGCTACCGCTTCGCCAAGGAGCTGCACCACCCCGACGTCGAGGTGCTGGCCGAGGCCACCGAGCCCGGCGAGCTGCCGCGCATCGTGCCGAGCTACTCGGCGGTCGAAGGCCTGCCGCCGCGCACCGCGCGCCGCATCGTCGAGACGGCGCTGCGCTCGGCCGCCGACCTGGTCGACGGCTGGCTGCCCGAGGCCACGGTCGCGGAGCTCGGCCTGCCCGAGATCGGCGCCGCGCTGCGCGAGGTGCACCTGCCCGGCGTTGGGCTCGACCCCGCCAGCCTGCGCGAGCGCAGCACGCCGTATCACCTGCGGCTGGTCGCGGAGGAGCTGTTCCTCCTGCAGCTCGGGCTCGAGCTTCGCCGGCGCGACCTGCGCCGGCGGACGACCGAGCCGCTCGTGCTCTCCGACGAGGCGGAGTCACGAGCGCGCGCCGCGCTGCCGTTCTCACTGACTCGCGACCAGCTGCGTGTCTGGGGCGAGATCCGGGCCGACCTGGCCGCCCGCGCGCCGATGAACCGATTGCTCGTGGGCGACGTGGGCACGGGCAAGACCGTGCTCGCCGTGCTGGCGGCGGCGGCGGCGCGCGCCTCGCGCCGTTCGGCCGTGCTGGCCGCGCCCACCGAGCTGCTCGCGGAGCAGCACTTCGAGACCCTGCAGCGCCTGGCGTCGCCGCTGGGCGTGCGCGGCGCACTGCTCACGGGCGCGACGCCGCCACGCGAGCGCGCCGAGCTCGCGCGCTGGCTCGAGCGCGGCGAAGTGAGCCTGGTCGTGGGCACGCACGCGCTGTTCTCCGAGTCGGTCGAGCTGCCGCGGCTCGGGCTGGTGGTGATCGACGAGCAGCACCGATTCGGCGTGGCGCAGCGGCGCGCGCTGGCGCGCAAGGGCGAGAACCCGCACCTGCTCGCGATGTCGGCCACTCCCATCCCGCGCTCGCTCGCGCTCACGGTGTTCGGCGACCTCGATCACTCGGTGCTGCGCGAACGGCCGCCCGGCCGCGCGCCGGTCGCCACGCGCATCGTCGCGCCCACCGCCGGCCGCGCGGTGATGAGCGAGGTGAACGAGACCCTGCGCCGCGGCGAGCAGATCTTCGTGGTCTACCCGCTGGTCGAGGAGTCCGAGAAGGCCGACCTGAAGGACGCCACGCGCGGCTTCGAGCGGCTGCGCAAGGCGCTGCCGGGAGTCACTGCCGCGCTCGTGCACGGCCGCATGGAGCGGGCCGACCGCGCGCGGGCCATGTCCGACTTCGCCGCCGGCCGCGTGCGCGTGCTCGTGGCGACGACCGTGATCGAAGTGGGCGTCGACGTGCCGGCGGCGACACTCTTGATCGTGCAGCACGCCGAGCGCTTCGGCCTCGCGCAGCTCCATCAGCTGCGCGGCAGGGTGGGGCGGGGCGGCCGTCCGGGGCGCGCGCTCTTGATCGCCGACCCGACCACGCCGGAGAGCGTCGAGCGACTGGCGATCCTGGAGCGCAGTGACTCGGGCTTCGACATCGCCGAGGCCGACCTGCGCATTCGCGGCGCTGGCGAGTGGCTCGGCACGCGCCAGGCGGGTCACCTGCCCGAGCTGCGCCTCGCCGACCTGGTGCGACACGGCGAGTATCTGGACCCGGTGCGCCGCGCCGCCGAGCAGCTTCTCCGCCGCGACCGCGACCTCTCCACCCAGCCTGGCCTCGTCGAAGCCGTCACCCGCCGCTGGGGCAACCGCCTCGTGCTGGCCACGTCGTGAGCGACGAAGTCGACTGCCTCCGCCATTGGCGAAGAGAGGAGTGGGCGCCCTGAGTGCATTCAACGTAGTCTCGGTCGATGCCCCGTGCCCCAACTGCGATCGAAAGGTCCGTCTGCGCGTTCAATTCAAGTTCGGAGACACCTGGCAGCACGAATATGAAGTTGGGGACGCTCTTCGCTGGGGAGGGAATGACGTCGGTGAAGCGGGCCACGGAAGGGTAGTGGTCGATGGCGCCGGGGAGTCTTGCCCGTTGTGCGGCTCGCAGAGTGACTTTGAAATCCACTTGTCGGATGACGGAATCGAGCGCGTCGTGGTCGCCTCGGGCAAGTATTTCTTCGCCGGGGACCGAAACTTCTTCGTCCTAGACGACTGAGTCCAACGGAACCGGTCGCCGGGCGCGTCGGCACCCTGAGGTTCGGGGCCGCACGCGAGTGCCTGCAGCCCACCGACTGAGCCTGCTGGCAGGGGTTGTCCGCCTCCCATATCCTGGCTCCCCCATGTCCGAATCCGCTGTACGAGCGCGGACCTCCGGCGTTTTCCAGCGCCTGCCGCCGCACTGCAAGAGCCCCGCCCGGCCCACGCCGGCGGTGTGGGACATGAAGCGCATGCTGCGCCGGCGCGGACTCCACTCGGTGTGCGAGGAGGCGCGCTGCCCGAACCTGGCCGAGTGTTTCGGGCGGGGCACGGTGACGTTCATGTTGCTGGGCGACGTGTGCACGCGCGCGTGCCGCTTCTGTCACGTGGCGACGGGCCTG
Organism: Myxococcota bacterium; assembly: GCA_035498015.1. Lineage (NCBI taxonomy): Bacteria > Pseudomonadati > Myxococcota > Myxococcota bacterium. The sequence continues at coordinate 52,120 of DATKAO010000134.1, read as the reverse complement.
GGCCGGCCGGTCGACCCGCGCGAGCCGGAGCAGGTCGCCGCCGCGGCCGCCGAGCTGGGCTTGCGCCACGTGGTGCTCACCAGCGTGAATCGCGACGACCTGCCCGACCAGGGCTCGAGTCAGTTCGCGGCCACGATCGCGGCGTTGCGCACGGCCGCGCCCGGCGCCTCGGTCGAGGTGCTGACTCCCGATTTCCGGGGCGACGCCGAGTGCATCGACCGGGTCGCCGACGCGCGGCCCGAGGTCTACAACCACAACGTCGAGACCGTCCCGCGGCTCTACCGCGAGGTGCGCATCGGCGCGCGCTACGACCGCTCGCTCGCGCTCCTGGCGCGCGTGAAGGCACGCCACGCCGACATCCTGACCAAGTCCGGCATCATGTTGGGCATGGGCGAGACCCGCGACGAGCTGCTGAGCGAGTTTCGCGACCTGCGCGCGGCCGGCGTCGACTGTCTCACGCTGGGCCAGTATCTGCGGCCGACGCTCGCGCACCGGGCCGTGGACCGCTACCTCGAGCCCGCCGAATTCGCCGAGCTCGCCGACGCCGGCCGGGCGGCCGGCTTCCGCCACGTGGAGTCCGGTCCGCTCGTGCGCAGCTCGTTCCACGCCGATACCGCCCTGAACTTATGGTCGCCTGGGCACCCTACCCAGGCTCCGTGGTCGCCTGGGCACCCTACCCAGGCTCCGTTCCCCCGCAGAGGCAGCGCGCCATGATGAAGTTCGAGAAGCTCGAGAGACTTCCGCCGTACGTGCTCGCAATCGTGAACGATCTCAAGGCGCGCGCGCGGCGCGCCGGCGAGGACGTGATCGACCTCGGCTTCGGCAATCCCAACCACCCGACTCCGCCGCACGTGGTCGAGAAGCTGGTCGAAGCCGCACGCGATCCGCGCAACCACCACTACTCGTCCTCGCGCGGGCTGCCGAACCTGCGCCGCGCCATGGCGCGCTGGTACGAGCGCCGCTACGCGCTGCGGCTCGACCCCGAGACCCAGGTCATGTCGACGATCGGCGCGAAGGAGGGCCTGTCGCACTTCGTGATCGCGGCGATCCAGCGCGGTGACACCGTGCTGTGTCCTGACCCGTGCTACCCGATCCACAGCTTCTCCGTGCTGATCGCGGGTGGCGACATCCGGCGCGTGCCGCTCCTGCCGCTCGACGGTCTGCTCGAGCGGCTGGAAGAGGCCACGCAGGCCAGCTGGCCGCGGCCGAAGATGTTGATCGCCTCCTTCCCGCACAACCCGACCACGGCGACCGTCGACCTGGCCTATCTCACGCGCCTGGTCGAGTTCTGCCGGCGCAACGACCTGGTGCTGGTGCACGACCTCGCCTACGCGGAGATCTGCTACGACGGCTACGTGCCGCCCAGCGTGCTGCAGGTGCCCGGCGCCATGGACTGCGCGATCGAGTTCACCTCGCTCTCGAAGTCACACGCCATGGCGGGCTGGCGCGTGGGCTTCGCGGCCGGCAACGCCGAGCTCGTGCGCATGCTGGGGCGCGTGAAGAGCTATCTCGACTACGGGACGTTCCAGCCGATCCAGATCGCCACCATCATCGCGCTCGACGGTCCGCAGGACTTCGTGGCCGAGATCGTCGAGGACTACCGGCAGCGGCGCAACGCGCTGTGCGAGGGCCTGGAGCAGGCCAGCTGGAAGATCGAGAAGCCGCTCGGGACCATGTTCGTGTGGGCGCCGATCCCGGAGCGATTCAAGGAGCTCGGGTCACTCGAGTTCTCGAAGCTCCTGCTCGAGAAGTCACAGGTCGCGGTCGCCCCCGGCGTCGGCTTCGGGCCGGCGGGCGAGGGCTTCGTGCGCTTCGCGCTGGTCGAGAACACGCACCGCATCCGCCAGGCGGTGCGCAGCATGCGCAAGCTGCTCCGCGATGGCTGAGCGCGCCATGCGCATCGGCCTGGTCGGCTTGGGCACGATCGGCACGGGCGTCGTGCGGGCGCTGGCGAGTCACGGCGACCTGATCGCCGAGCGCCTGGGCTTCCGGCTCGAGCTGGCGCGCATCGCCGACATCGACCTGGAGCGCGACCGCGGCGTGCCGCTGGCGGGGGTGCGACTCACCAAAGACTGGCGCGAGATCGTGAACGACCCCGACATCGACCTCGTGGTCGAGCTGATCGGCGGTACGCGCGTGGCGCGCGAGGTCGTGCTCGCGGCGCTCGACGCCGGCAAGTCGGTGGTCACCGCCAACAAGGCGCTGCTCGCGACGCACGGCGCCGAGGTCTACGCGCTCGCCGCCTCGAAGCGCACCGAGATCGCCTTCGAGGCCAGCGTGGGCGGCACCATCCCGGTGCTGCGTGCGCTGCGCGAGGGTCTGTGCGCCGACCGCGTGAAGGCGCTGCACGGCATCGTGAACGGCACCTGCAACTTCATCCTGACGCAGATGGAGGCCCACGGCGAGCCGTACGAGGTGTGTCTCAAGCGCGCGCAGGAGCTCGGCTACGCCGAGCCCGACCCGAGCTTCGACGTGGACGGCGTCGACTCGGCGCACAAGCTCGCGATCCTGGCCGGGCTGGCGTTCGGCGCGCGCGTCGCCCCCGACGCCTTCCCGATCGACGGCATCCGCCGGATCGTGCCGGCCGACATCGAGTACGCGCGGCGCATCGGCCTGCGCATCAAGCTCCTGGCCGTGGCCAAGCGCTCGGGGGCGTGCATCGAGGCGCGCGTGCAGCCCACGATGATCCCGCGCGAGAGCGTGCTGGCGGGCGTCGACGGGTCGATGAACGCGATCGAGGTGCGCGGCGAGCTGTCCGGCCCGACGCTCTACTACGGCGCGGGCGCGGGCGCCTTGCCCACAGCGAGCGCCGTGCTGTCCGACCTGATGGAGCTGGCGCGCGCGCGCCGCCTGGGCGTGGCGGGCCGGGTGCCGCCGCTCGGCACCGGCGAGCCCGGCGACGCAGTTCTGTGTCGGCCGGGCGACGAGCGCGGCGAGTTCTACGTGCGCTTCACGGCGCTCGACAAGCCCGGCGTGCTGTCGCGCATCACCGGCGCGCTCGGCGCGCGCGGCATCAGCATCGCGAGCGTGCTCCAGGAGGAACGCCACGAGTCGCGCGGCGTGCCGATCGTGCTCACGGTCCACGAGGCGCGCCAGGCCGATCTCGACGCCGCGCTCGCCGACGTGGCGCGGCTGCCCGAGGTCGTGGCGCCGGCGCAGAAGATCCGCATCGAGCGGGAGCTGTGAGTCATGAAGCCCAGCCCTAAGTACGACGCCTGGTTCGAGTGCGCCCGCGGCTGCGAGGGCCGCTGGGAGCTGACCGAGGTCATCTACCGCTGTCCGCACTGCGAGGGACTGCTCACGGTGCAGCACGACATGGAGCGGCTGAAGCGCACGCCGCCGCAGAAGTGGATGAAGATCTTCGAGTCACGCGCGCACTCGACCGAGTGGCCGTACGGCTCGGGCGTGTGGGGCAAGCGCGAGCTGGTCTGTCCCGTGGTGGCCGAGGACAACGTGGTGTCCATGTTCGAGGGCCACACCAACTTGTTCTGGGCCAAGCGCCTGGGCCAGATGTGGGGCATCGAGGACCTGTGGGTGAAGCAGTGCGGCAACTCGCACACCGGGAGCTTCAAGGACCTCGGCATGACCGTGCTCGTGTCGGTGGTGAACGAGATCCGCAAGCGCGCGCCGGACAAGATCCGCGCCGTGGCCTGCGCCTCGACGGGAGACACTTCCGCGGCGCTCGCGGCCTACGCCGCCTACGCGGGCATCCCGGCCGTGGTGCTCCTGCCGCGCGACAAGGTCTCGCTCGCGCAGCTCCTGCAGCCGGTCGCGAACGGCGCGATCACGCTGTCACTCGAGACCGACTTCGACGGCTGCATGGCGATCGTGCAGAAGATCGCCGAGCGCGACGGGATCTATCTCGCCAACTCGATGAACAGCCTGCGCATCGAGGGCCAGAAGACGGTCGGCATGGAGATCGTGCAGCAATTCGACTGGGAGGTGCCGGACTGGATCGTGATTCCCGGCGGCAACCTCGGCAACGTATCGGCGCTGGGCAAAGGTCTGCTCGAGTGGCTCGAGCTGGGCATCATCGACCGGCTGCCGCGCATCTGCTGCGCGCAGGCGGCCAACGCCAACCCGCTGTTCAAGAGCTATCTCACCGGCTACGAGAAGTACGAGCCGGTGATGGCGCTGCCCACGCTGGCGTCGGCGATCCAGATCGGGAACCCGGTCTCGATCGACCGCGCGATCGCGACCTTGAAGCGGTTCGACGGCATCGTCGAGCAGGCCACCGAGGACGAGCTCGCCGAGGCCTCGGCCGCCGGCGACCGCACCGGCCTGTTCAACTGCCCGCACACCGGCGTGGCGCTCGCCGCGCTGCACAAGCTGATCCGGCGCGGCGAGGTGAAGCGCGACCAGCGCGTGGTCGTGATCTCGACCGCGCACGGGCTCAAGTTCACCGACTTCAAGCGCAGCTACCACGCGGGTCAGCTGGAAGGGATCGAGTCGCGGCACGCGAACCCGCCGATCCCCCTGGCCGCGCGCTACGAGGACGTGCGCAGCGAGATCTTCCGGCAGATCGAGCTGCGTTTCGGGACTTAGGAAGAGGGAGAGACATGGCGATGGACCGAAACCTCGCGCTCGAGCTCGTGCGCGCCACGGAAGCGGCGGCGCTGGCGTGCGCTCATCTCATGGGGCGCGGCGACGAGACGGCCGCCGACCAGGCGGCGGTCGACGCGATGCGCACCGCGCTCAACAAGATCGAGATGGACGGCACGATCGTGATCGGCGAGGGCGAGCGCGACGAGGCGCCCATGTTGTTCATCGGCGAGAAGGTCGGCACCGGCAGCGGCCCCAAGATCGAGATCGCGCTCGACCCGCTCGAGGGCACCACGATCTGCGCGACCGGCGGCCAGAACTCGCTGTCGGTGATCGCCGCGGCGGAGGAGGGCGGCTTCCTGCACGCGCCCGACACCTACATGGAGAAGATCGCGGTCGGGCCCTCGGCGCGCGGCGCGATCGACATCGACAAGAGCCCGACTCACAACCTGAAGAGCATCTCGAAGGCCATGGGCGTGCCGGTGCAGGACCTGACCGTGGTCATCCTGGACCGGCCGCGGCACGAGAAGCTGATCGAGGAGGTGCGCAAGGCGGGCGCGCGCATCCGGCTGATCAAGGACGGCGACGTCTCGGCCGCGATCGCGACCTGCAGCCGCGAGCACCAGGTCGACGTGCTGATGGGCACGGGCGGCGCGCCCGAGGGAGTGATCGCGGCGGCCGCGCTGCGCTGCCAGGGGGGCGACTTGCAGGGCCGCCTGCGCCCGCGCAACCCGGGCGAGGCCGACCGCGCCCGCGCCATGGGCATCAAGGACGTGAACGCCAAGCTCACGCTCGAGCAGCTCGCCCGCGGCGACGTGCTGTTCGCCGGCACGGGAGTCACCGAGGGTGACTTCCTGAAGGGCGTGCGCTTCCGGGCGGAGGGCGCGCTGACCCACTCGGTGGTCATGCGCAGTCACTCGATGACCACGCGCTGGATCGAGGCCGAGCACAACTTCCGCTTCAAGCCGCGCTAGCGTGTTCACCGGCATCGTCGAGCGGGTCGCGCGCATCACGCGGCTGGAGACCGTCGCGGGCCGGGTCGAGCTCGAGGTCGAGGCCGGCGCCGACGTCGCGTGCGAGGTGAAGCTCGGCGACAGCATCGCGCTCTCGGGCACGTGCCTCACGGTGGTGGCCGTGCGCGGCGAGCGGCTCGCGTTCCAGATCGTACCCGAGTCTCTGCGCATGACCTCTCTGGGCGCGCGCAAGGCGGGCGAGGCGCTGAACCTCGAGCGCGCGATGCGCGCCGACGCCCGGCTCGACGGCCACATCGTGCAGGGCCACGTCGACGGCGTGGGCACGGTGCGCGAGGTCCGGCCCGACGGCGACGACCGACTGATTCGCGTGGACTGCGCGGCCGAGCTGGCCGAGCAAGTCGTGCCCAAGGGCTCGGTCGCGGTCGAAGGAGTCTCGCTCACTGCCGTCGAGCCCGACGAACGCGGCTTCTGGGTGGCGCTGATCCCCCACACGCGCGCGGTCACGACGCTGGGCTCTCTCGCACCGGGCCAAGCGGTCAACCTGGAGCTCGACGTGCTGGGCAAGTACGTGTTCCGATACCTGTCCCGGCTGCGGAAACCGTGATTGTTGACCCCCCGGGGGCGGGGTGAGACACTCATTCCGCCAATTCTTCAATTCTCCGCGTCCTTCCGGTCGGTATCTCGTTCGCTCCCAACTCCCTCCTGCAGGAGTCTCCATGAAGGAACTGGTCGAGATGATCGTGAAGGCGCTGGTCGACCAGCCCGAGCTCGTCGAGATCACCGAGATCAAGGGAAACCACGCCCACGTCATCGAGCTGAACGTCGCCAAAGAGGACCTCGGCAAGGTGATCGGCAAGGGCGGCGCGCACGCCTCCGCAATCCGCACGATCCTGGCAGCGGCCAGCGGCAAGGAGAACAAGCGGTACATCCTCGAGATCATCGAGCACTGAGTGACGCAGAACGCGCCACGGTGAGCGAGCGCGCGCTGCGCAGCGTCGATGCGCTGCGCGGCGATGAGGCGCTCGCGACTCCGGTCGTGCCCGACGAGGAGCGCGCGCAGCGCTCTCTCTGGGTCCAGCGCAGCGATTGGCTCGAGGCCCTGGCTCGGCGCGAGAACGCCTACACCGCCGGGGAACGCCTGTGGCGCGCGAGCGAGCAGTGGATCGCCGCGCTGGCCGAGCTCGCCCAGGACCCGAGCGTGATCCTCGCCGAGCTGCCGCTGTGGGCGCGCTTCCTCGATCGCCACTCGAGCGTGACCGTGCTCCCGGCCGGCGAGGACACGCAGATCTTCTGGGCCAACGTCCCGGGCTTCCCGCCGGACGCAGGCGAATGCGAGTTCCGGCTGGGCGCGCTGCGCGCGCTGCTCGCGCACTGCTCGGGCGACGAGCCGGTCGCGGTCGCGCACATGGAGTGCGCCGCGCGCGGCGGCGATCACTGCCGCTACGAGGTGCTCGACTGGATCCCCGTGCGCGACAAGCGCCACGAGCGGGCGCTGCACGAAGTGAGTCATCTGGCCGCAGACCTCGAGGGGCGCGAGGCGCTGCAGCGCCGGCTGTCGGAGCTGGCGCTGCGCTCGGGCCCGCTGCCCGACGTGCGCACGCTGGGGGCGGTGCGGCGCTTCCTCGAGGAGGTCGAGGACATCATCCTGGTGTTCGACCGTAACCTGGACGTGCTCGACGCGAACCGAGCCGCGCTGCGCTTCGCGGGCATGTCACTCGCGGAGCTCCAGGGCTACTCGATGCAGGACTTCCTGTCGCGCGAGTCCTGGGACACGGTGCGCGAGCTGCTGCCGCGGCTGCTCGACGCCGGTGCCATGCGCGGCGTGCAGCTCGACGTGCACACGCGCCGCGGCGAGGCCACGCTCGAGCTGTCGGCGCGCGTGGCCGCGAGCGGCGAGGCGATCGTGTGCATCGCGCGCGACATCACCGGGCGGCTGGCGCTCGAGCGCGAGCTGGCCAGCCGCAACGAGCAGCTGCGCGCCCAGAACGAGCGCATCGCCGACGCCGACCGCATGAAGTCCGAGTTCCTCGCCAACGTGAGTCACGAGCTGACCACGCCGCTCACCAGCATCAAGGGCTTCGCCAAGCTCTTGCGCGGCGACGTCGCGGCCGAGCTCGCGGGCGGCGCGCGCCTCGCCGCCGAGCAGCGCGTCGAGTTCCTCGCGCTGGTCGAGCGCGAGGCCGCGCGCATGACCGAGCTGATCCGCGGCTTGCTCGACCTGTCCAACCTCGAGGCGGGCGGAGTCACGTTGCAGCGCAAGCGCGTGGCACTGGGCGCGGTGGTCGAAGAGTGTCTGCAGATCCTGAAGCCGCGCCTCGACGATGCCGGCCTCGAGCTCGAGTGCGCGCTCGACCCCGACCTGCCGCACGCCTGGCTCGACCCCGACCGCATCAAGCAGGTCGTTTTGAACCTGCTCGAGAACTCCGCGAAGTTCAGCAGGCGCGGCGCGCGCATCGGGGTCACGACCGGCGTGGCCGAAGGCGCGGTCGAGCTGCGCGTGTCCAACCCTGCGCGCGAGCTCGAGCCGCGCGACCTGGAGCGCATCTTCGCGCGCTTCGTGCAGCGCGACGGCTCCTACTCCCGGAAGTACGGCGGGGTAGGGCTGGGCCTGAACGTGGTGCGCGCGCTGGTCGAGCTGCACGGCGGCCGCGTCTGGGCCGAGCTTCGCGAGCCCGGACGCGTGGAGTTCGTCGTCCGCCTGCCGGCCAGCGAGTAGGCAACTCCCGCGCAAGACGCCCTGGCAACCCCGCACTCATCCCTGGCGGAGTTCGGCCGATAAGGCCGCTCGAGGGGATGGAAGGGAGTCCATGGCAGGTTCCATGCAAAACAGCGGAGAGTTCACCCCGGAAGAGCATCACCGGCGCGGTCTGGCGCTGCTCGAGGCGGGGCATGGTCACGAGGGGTTCGAGCATCTCTCGCGTGCCTATCTGATCGATCCCCAGAACGCGCGCTTCCGCTCGTCGTACGCGCTCGCGCTGGCCCTCGTGCGGGGTCAATTCCTCGGCGCGGTCGAGCTCGCGCGTGCTGCCGTGCGGCAGGAGTTCTACAACCCGGATCTGTATCTCAACCTGGCGCGGATCTATCTCGCGTTCGACTTCAAGGCCGACGCGATCCGCTTTCTGCGCCGCGGGCTGATGGTCGATCCCGAGAACGCGGCCGTTCAGCGACGGCTCGCCGACCTCGGCATCCGTCGCCGGCCTCCGATCCGGTTCCTGCCGCGCAATCATGCGGTCAACCGCTTCCTCGGCCGCATGCAGGCGCGCGTCTTGGGACGTGCGGCCTGGGTCGCCGCGCGCGTTCAGGGCGCTTGACACAGCACTGCACACGGATAACTTCGGCCGCCACTCGAGCGTGGAGGCCGTAGTTTCCGTGGGCAGTGTGATCAAGAAGCGCCGCAAGAAGATGCGCAAGCACAAGTACAAGAAGCTGCGCGCGCGCAACCGGCACAAGCGGAACAAGCGCTAAGACACTTCACGCAGCACTGGGCGTGACACGCACCGATGTCGCACATCGGTGCGTTTTTTTTGCAGTTTCCGTTGACACCTTTGCACTGCAATGCTTACTGTGTGTGCAACCGATGTCGGGAAGCATCCGTTTTCGGGTTCCGTTCTCGGATACTTCGAGCTTCGGTGGTGAGTGTCAGTCATCAATTTGGGGGTGAGAGACATGGCAGCTCGGAAGAAGGCCGCGAGCAAGAAAAAGGCGACGCGGCGCAAGAAGGGTGGCCGCAAGAAGGGCACCCGCCGACGCAAGGCCACGCGACGCCGCAAGATGTGAGTCGTCGCTAGCCTGATTTTCCAGATGGGGAGCCCCCGTCGCTTCGGAGCGACGGGGGCTTCTTCTTTTGCTAGCCTGCCGCCCGATCTCGAGGAGGCACTCGCATGGCCCGCATCACGATCGAAGACTGCACCGAGCGCGTCGGCAACCGCTTCGCCCTGGTGCTGATGGTGTCCGTCCGGACGAAGCAGCTGATGCGCGGTGCCAAGGGCCTGGTGAAGGCCGGCGAGAACAAGTCGGTGGTGAACGCCCTGCGCGAAGTCGCCGCCGGATACGTGCTGTCCGACATCGAGGACATTGAGCACTAAGAGCATCTCTGCGCGCCGCGCTCCGGGCTAAAACCCTCGGTCGCTGCTTCGCGAGTACGCTCCAGACGCTCCCTCCGGGTTTTGCCCGGCCGCGCGCGCGGATCAGATCCTTCGCTTGCGCAAAATTAGGAAACGCGTCGGCGTTGGTTGCCCCGTCGACACTGCGGTCCGCGCCCGATGGCGCAGCGAACGCGGCCCGGTGGGTCGCACTGGCGAGAGCGCCGGCGCGACTTTGTACTTTGTTGGGAGAGGCGATCTCTGTTTCGCCTGCGCGTCCGGAGCAATACCCAGAGGGAGCGTCTGGAGCGTACTCGCGAAGCAGCGACCGGCGGGTATTGCTCGGAGCGCAAGGCGCCGAGAAGATCCGGCTCTTACGAGATGGTCACCGGCACCGTGAAGCTGAAGCGCGAGCCGGAGCCGATCTCACTCTGCACCGACAGCGCTCCGCCGAGCTTCTCGATCAGGGCTCGGGCGAGGGTCAGGCCCAGGCCGGCGCCGCGGTGGCGGCTGTCGACGGAGGAGTCGACGCGGAAGAACTCGTCGAAGATCTGCTCCTGGTCGTCCGGCGCGATGCCGATGCCCGTGTCGGTCACGCTGCAGAAGAGCTGACCTTCTTCGACCGAGAGCTCGAGCTCGATGCGGCCGCGGCGCGTGAACTTGGCCGCGTTGTCGAGCAGGTGGAAGAGGATCTGGTTCAGCTTCGCGAGGTCCGTGCGGATCTTCGGCAGGCTCGAGGGCAGGCGCTTCTCCAGCACCACCTCGGGCTGCAGCGTGTCACGCACGTTGAAGATGCCTTCCTCGATCACCTCGGCCAGGTTCACGTCCTGGACCTCGACCGCGACCTCGCCCTGCTTCACGCGCCACAGGTCGAGGATGTTCTGCAGCATGCGCATCAGCGCGTTGCCGTCGTCGAGCACGCCGCGCAGGGCGTCGCGCCCGGTCGAGGACAGCTTCTCGTGCTCGTTGGCGAGCACGGAGATCACGCGCTCGATGATGCTGTTCAGGGGCGCGCGCAGCTCGTACGACATGGTCTCGATCAAGTCGGCCTTCAGCCGCTCGACCAGAGTGAGTCGCTCCTCGCGCTTGATCAGCTCGATGTCCTGCGCGAGTAACTGCTCGGACAGGCGCAGGACCTCGTCGGAGGGCTCGGCCGGCGCGCGGCTGCCCGAGACCACGTGGTGGTCGAGCACGAGCGCGATCTGGCGCAGGATCGACTCGATCCCGGAGTTCTGCACGCGCGGCCAGGGGCCGGGGCAGCCCAGCAGCGCGACGCCGCGCGGCTGGCCGTTGTGGCGGATCGGGAAGCCGAACACGCCGCCGGCGCCGCGCGCCCAGACGCGCGGGCTGCCTTCGGGCGGGTCGATGCGCACGGGGCGCTCCGAGGCCTCGGCCTCGCGAATGAACTCCTCGAGCTCTGCGCCGGCGATCTGCGCGTCCTTGGCGCAGGTGAAGCCGGCCCAGCCGTCGGGCTCCGCGGCGGATCGGCCCGACTGGTACACGAGCGCGAAGCCCTGCAGCGCGGCCGCCAGGTGGCGGGCACCGGCTGCGAGTGCGGACCCGAGCGTGTCGGGCGACGTATAGAGCGCCAGGATCTCCATGGCGGCCTAGAACCGGCCTTCGTCGCCGGCATCCGAGCCGGACGGGCCTTCCTGCGTGTACGAGCTGTCGCCTTCGAGCGCGAGCTTGGTCGCGAAGTCTCTCGGGTTGCTGGCCGCGTCGCGCGCGGTCTCGAGCTTGATCTTGTTGGCCTGGTAGAGCTCGAGCAGATGCTGATCGAAGGTCTGCATCTGCATGTCCGAGTGACCCTTCTCGATGTGGTCGCGGATCTCGACCGCGCGATTCATGTCGCGGATGCACTCGCGGATGGAACGCGTGGTGCGCAGCACCTCGACCGCCGGCACGCGGCCCGTGCCCTTCTTGTTGGGCAAGAGCCGCAGCGAAACGATCGATTGCAGGTTGTCGGCGAGTCTCTCGCGCACCTGCTGGTGCTCTTCGACCGGGAAGAACGACACGATGCGCCGCAGCGTGGTCACGACGTCGTTGGTGTGGATCGACGAGAACACCGCGTGACCGGTCTCCGCGGCCTTCAGGCCCGTGTCGACGGTCTCGGCGTCGCGCATCTCGCCGACCATGATCACGTCGGGGTCCTGGCGCAGCGCGGCGCGCAGCGCGGCAGGGAAGCTCGGCGTGTCGGTCGAGATCTCGCGCTGCGTGATGATCGAGCGCTCGTGCGTGAAGATGAACTCGACCGGGTCCTCGATCGTGACGATCTTGCACTTGTTCGCGCGGTTGATCTCCTGGAGCATGGTCGCGAGCGTCGTCGACTTGCCCATGCCGGTGGCGCCGGTCACGAGCACCAGGCCGCGCTGCACCGACGAGATCGTCTTCAGCACCGAGGGCAGGTTCAGCTCCTCGAAGCTCTTGATCGAGAGCGGAATCACGCGCAGCACGATGTTGTACGCGCGCCGCTCGCGGGAGATGTTGACGCGGAAGCGACCCTCGCCCGGGATCTCGTAGGCCATGTCGACCTCGGATGCGCCGTCGAGTGTCTTCTCCTTCTCGTTCTCCATCAGAAGGCGAGCGATGGCCTCGGTGTCCGCCATCGCGAGCACCTTGTACTTCAGCTCGACCAGCTCGCCGTTGAAGCGATAGAGCGGGAGGTATCCGACCTGGAAGTGGATGTCCGACGCGCCCTTCTCGAAGCCGAGTCGGAGCAGTCGGTGGAGTCGCTCGCGATCCATGGGTGAGTTCCGCGTCTCCTGCGAGTTCTCCTTACTTCGGCGCCGCGCGGGCGGCGCTTGATGGAGGAGGGACCCGCCCGTCCCTATAATCGACCCCGAATGCGCCTCCTCCTGCCTGCGCTGCTTGCCGCCGTTCTCGCCCTGGGTGCCCAGACGAGCGCGTTTGCGGCCGACAGCGACATTCCGGACGAGAATGCCGCCTCGCCGGCCCCGCCCCCGGGCGACCAGCCGCCCGACGCCGCGCCGCCGAAGTCACTCACGCTCGACCGGCTGCTTCACCCACCGGCAGTCGGCATGCAGCCGACCGGCAAGACCTACGGCGGGCGCGACATGCGCGGCTGGAAGGAGGAGTTCCGCAAGGCCCGCCAGGAGGTCTCCGACCTCGAAGGCAAGGTGGAGGCCGGCCAGGAGCACCTGCGCAGCGCCTCGGCCGGGGAGTGGAACTACTCGCCGGCCGGCGGCGAGATCACCGATCCCGAAGTGCTCAAACTGCGCGCGCAGCTCAAGCGAGATCGGCAGTCTCTCGAGGCTTCGCGCCAGCGGCTGCGCGACCTGGACGTGGAGGCCTCGCTGGCCGGCGTGCCCGAAGACTGGCGAAAGCCCGCGGAGCCCGCTCGAAGACCCCAGTGACGGCGATCACACGGTCGGCAGCGCGGGCGCAAGTACGCCGTGCGCGCCTCTTCGCCGCGCGAAGTCGCATGCGCACCCGCCGAGTGACCCGAATCCCGCCGCACTCGCAAGTGACGTGAGTTGAGCCGGGACTTGCCGGCGCGTGAAGCGCGGCACGGCCGATGCAACAACGCGCGGCGTGCAGCGCATCAGACACATCGCGTGGATCGCTCCCGTGCTGGTCTGCGCGACCGGCTGCGCGAGTCTCTCGCGCATGACCGGCCTGGCCTCGCGCGAGCCCGCCGCCGATGACTCGCTCACGCGCGTGGTCGCCGAGCTGAAGCTCCACCTGCGCGACGACACCTACCGCTACGACCGCGCGACCACCGAGGACGGCCGCAGCGTGTACGCAGTCGCGCTCTGGAAGCTCGACCGGCTGGCCGGCCAGCGCGCGCGCGCCAACGAAGATTGGGAGAACGCCGACTACGTGATCGAGTTCGCGCGCGGCAAGGCGCTGGAACGCCTGCGCCGCTACGGCGAGGCGGTCGCCGCCTACCAGCGCGTGGCCGGCTCCGGCTCGGTGCTGGGCGACGCCGCGGCCGAGCGCGTGCGCGTGATCGACAGCTTCGCCTCCGCCTCGGCACCGCCGAGCGAGCCGTTCGCCAACCCCGAGGAGGAGCGGCTGTTCATCGAGGCGCGCATCGCGCTCTGGCGCAAGCTCGCCGACGACGTGCACGGCACGCCCTTCGAGCCGCTCGCGCTCGAGGAGGTCGAGTCGTGGCAGGTGATGCGCGTGGACTGGTTCGCGCGCGGCGACCGGCTCGAAGACGCGATCTCGGCGTGCCAGGACCTGCTCGAAGGCAACCGCGAGTCGAAGCTCTTCGGCAAGCACCTGCTGCGCCTGGGCGATCTGTACTCCGACAGCGCGCGGCGCGAGGAGCTGCACGCGCGCGCGCACTACAAGGCGCTCGATCCGTCGCGCTACGAGGCGTTCGTCGACCAGGCGTTCTCGGCCTACGAGCTCGCCGCGGAGGACCGCCGCCCCGCGCTGCGCCGCGAGGCCCGCAGCCGGATCGAGGCGCTCCTGGCCTACCACGAGGGAGCGACCGCGCGTGTTCCCTGAAGCTCACGCCATCCGCCTCGGGCAGCAGCTGATCCGCGCGCTGATCGCGGCGGCGCTCTTGTGTCTCGCGCTGGGCGGGCGCGCGTTCGCCGCTGACTCGCAGAGTGACTCGCAGGGCAGGGGCGACCAGGCCGCGCAGCTCCTGCTCGCGCCCGAGGGCGACGCCGGCGCGGACCGCGCGCGCGAGGCGCGCGATCTGCTCGCGACCGACCGCAACCGGAAGCTCGCGGTGATCTCGTCCGCGCTGGTCGACCTGGGCATCCGGGCCTCGGTCGGCGCGTCGCCGATCAAGATGCTGCAGAGCGCCGGCGAGCTGGGCCGCGGCGTGCTGACCTGGTCGAACCGCACGCCGGGCGAAGAACGGGCGCTCTTGCTGCTGGGCCCCGACGCGCTGGGCGGCGAGCTCGACCAGGCGACGCGCGAGCTCTACGAGCGGCTCGAGGGCCGCGAGCGCCACGCGCTCGTGAAGGGCCTGATCGAAGACGGCGGGCGCGCGCTCAACGCGGGTCAGGTGCGTCGCGCGCGGGTCGCGGTGAATCGCGCGCTCGAGCTCGACCCCGGGTCACAGCACGCCGACCGGCTGCTCGACGCGATCGCCGCGCGCGAGCGCATCGACGAGGCGCGCGAGGCCGTCGGTCTGGGCGGCGCCGCCTTCGGGAGCTGGGACGTGCGCGCGGCGGGTGCGCTCCTGGTCGACGACGAGGCCGCGGTCGACGCGGCGAGCGGCGTCGACGCCGCCTCGCGCGACGACCTCGAGATCGCGCGCGCCACCGCGCGCTACGTGTCCGGCGACCGCGCCGGCGCGCTCGACGAGTTCCGCCAGATGGCCGAGAGCGACGGCCCGGGCTCGGGCGTCGCGCGCGATCTGCTCGAGGACCGCGCGCTGAATCCGGAGCGCGCGCTCGACGAGGAGGCCTCGAGCTACACCAAGCGCCGGTCACTGGGCTTCGTGGGTGGCGACGCGCTGGCCGACAACGGCCTGGGCCTCGAGCCCGACAACGTCGACTTCACTTACGACGGCTATCGCCGGCTCAAGACCTCGTACAAGATCCTGCGCAAGACGGTGAATCCCGTGAACCTCCTGCTCGACACGCCGGTGCGCATCTGGCGCGGCTGGCGGCCCGACGGCGGGGCGCTGCGCGAGGCGGCGACGCGCTATCTCGAGCTCGAGCCCCAGGGCGCGCGCGCGGACGAAGCGCGCGAGTGGCTCGAGAAGCTGCGCGTCGACGAGCGGGCGAGCCGCACGGTGACTCCGTTCCGCGACGGCTACTTCGTGCTGCCGCACGCGCGCACGCACTACACGCGCATTGCGCCGCAGCGGGTGGTGGTGTCGGACGACGCGCTCGCGAAGGCGGCGCCGGAGCTCGCGCAGGAGCTCGGCCTGACCGGCGCGGCGGCGTTCGTGCTCGGTGAGCACGCGGTCGGCGAGAACGCGCGCGACCTGCCGTCGCCGCGCGCGCTCGAGCTTCTGTCACGGCTGGCGGATGGCCTCGAAGCGCAGTCACTCCAGCCGCGAGGCGACACGATGGGCGAGGTGCTCGAGGCCGTGCGCCGCATGGACGGCCGCGTGCGCGCGGGCGCGACCCTGCGCGTGGCGCCGCGGCTGCCGACCGCGGCCGCGGGCCTGGGCGAGGTGGGCGCGGCGTTGGTCGACGGCAAGCGCACGCGCACCTGGGGCGACGTCGCGCTCTCGCGCGAAGACGACAAGATCACCGCCGGCCGCGAGCTCGGCGGCGACGGCGCCTTCTGTCTGGCCGACACACCCTGCATCGACCGCAAGCTGCCCGTCGACGGCCAGCTCTTCGCCAGCACCGACGCCGAGGGCGCGGCGGGCGTCGGCGCGCGCGCGGGCTACCGCCAGGCGGAGCTGTCGCTGGTCATGGGGACGAGCGGTCCGCACGCGACGCTCGTGCTGCCGGTCGCGCGCTGGCTGGGCATCGTGCACCTGTTGCCGGTCGAGGCGCGCGTGGACGTCGGCCTCGACGGGATCTCGGCCGGGCCGCGCGTCGACACCACCGCCGCCGACGAGGCCGAGAAGGCGGCCGAGAGTCTCTAGAGCGACGCGTCGAGCGCGGCGAGCAGCCGGTCGACGACCTCGGGCCGCGCGTTCTCACCCATGAGGCCGATGCGCCAGATGCGTCCGGCGAGCTTGCCCAGGCCGCCGCCCACCTCGATGCCGTGTCTCTCGAGCAGCTGGCGCCGCAGCGCCGCCTCGTCGGGCACCGGCGGAATCACCGCGTTCAGCATGGGCAGGCGCAGCTCCGGGGCGACCAGCATGCGGAAGCCGCGCGCCTCGAGCCCGGCGATCAGGCGCAGCGATGCGGCGCGGTGGCGCGCGAAGCGCGCCTCGAGGCCCTCCGCGAGCACGCGCTCGAGCGCGGCGTGGAGCCCGTAGATCATCGAGATCGGCGCGGTGTGGTGGTAGACGCGGCTCGCGCCGAGATAGCGGCCGATCAGCGTGAAGTCGAGATACCAGCTCTGCACCGGCCGCGTGCGGCGCTCGAGCCGCGCGAGCGCGCGCGGACCCAGCGCGATCGGCGACAGACCGGGCGGGCACGCGAGACACTTCTGCGTGCCCGAATAGGCCGCGTCGACCTGCCAGTCGTCGAAGCGCACGTCGATGCCCGAGAGCGAGGTCACGCAGTCCATGAGCACGAGCGCCCCCGCGGCGCGCGCGGCGCGCGCCACCTCGGCGATCGGCTGCTCCACGCCGGTCGAGGTCTCGGCGTGCACGAGCGCCACCAGCGCGGGCCGGCGCGCCTGGATCTCGGCGACCAGTCTCTCGACCGGCACCGCCTGGCCCATCTCGGCCTCGACGCGCAGCACGCGCGCGCCCGCGCGCTCGGCGATGGTCGAGATGCGCTCGCCGAACACGCCGTTCACTGCTACGAGCGCGCTCTCGCCGGGCTCGAGCAGGTTCACCAGACACGCCTCCATGCCCGCGCTGCCGGTGCCCGAGAGCGGGAACGCGAACGCCGACTCGGCGCGGAACACGCGCCGCAGCATGACTTGTATCTCGTCGAGCAGCGCCAGGAACGCCGGATCCAGGTGACCGATCGGCGGGCGCGCGAGCGCCGCGCGCACCTCTTCCGAGACGGCGCTCGGACCGGGGCCCAGCAACAGGCGGTCGGGCAGAGACAGCGGGCTCATCGCGCGCAGTATACTGGCGCGCCCGGAGCGAGGTGCCCATGCCCGATGACTGTCTCTTCTGCCGGATCGTGGCGAAGCAGGTCCCCGCGAAGATCGTGCGCGAGAACGAGCGCATCGTGGCCTTCGAAGACCTCCACCCGCAGGCGCCCAGCCACGTGCTGTTGATCCCGCGCGAGCACATCGTCTCGGCGCTGGAGATCGGGCCGGCCACGCGCGCGCTCGCGGGCGAGCTGATCGAGCTGGCCGGGGCGATCGCGCGCGAGCGGGGCTTCGCGGACGATGGCTACCGGCTGGTCTTCAACACCAACCGCGCCGCCGGTCAGAGCGTCGACCACATCCACCTGCACCTGCTGGGCGGGCGCAGGTTCGGCTGGCCGCCCGGGTAGCCCTGACTTAGACTGCGGTCCGTGTTCCGGCTGCTGTTTCTCCTGCTCCTCGTCGGGGTCGCCTTCGTGATGATCGAGGCGCATTGGTCGCGCGACTCGATGACTCTCACGCTGCGCGTGCGCAGCGCCCGGGAGCTCATCGCCACCGCCCAGGGCACGGCGCGACAGTTGGGCGAGCGCGCCGTGGAGCGCGCGGTGAACGCCACCGAGACGCCGCCCGTCGCTTCCGCGCCGCCGGCCGCCCGCCCGGGCGAGGCCGCGCCCGAAGTGCTGGGTGACTCCGATCGGGCGCGGCTGAACAAGCTCGTCGAGGAGAAGAGTCGGGGGCGGTAGCGTGCGGACCCGCGCGGAGCTCGAGAAGCGCGAAGCCGAGTCACTCGCGCCGTACGCCCTGCTGGCGCGTGACTCGCGCGGGCGCATCGAGCCGGAGGCGCCCCACGCCTATCGCACGGCCTTCCAGCGCGACCGCGACCGCGTGCTGCACGCGCGCGCCTTCCGCAGGCTGCAGTACAAGACGCAAGTCTTTCCCTACTCCGAGGGCGACCACTTCCGCAACCGGCTGACTCACACGCTCGAGGTCGCGCAGATCGCGCGCACCGTCGCGCGCGCGCTGGGCGTGAACGAGGACCTGGTCGAGGCGATCGTGCTGTCCCACGACCTGGGTCACCCGCCGTTCGGTCACGCGGGCGAGCACGTCCTGAACGGGCTCTTGAAGCCGCACGGGGGCTTCGAGCACAACCGTCAGAGCCTGCGCATCGTCGACTGGCTCGAGGACCGTTCCGAGCGCTACCCGGGGCTCAACCTGTGTCACGAGACGCGCGCAGGCATCCTGAAGCACGGCTCGACCTACCCGCACTATCCACACCCGGTGCCGCTGCCCGACCTGGGCCTGGGGCCGAGTCTCGAGGCGCAGATCGCGAACTGTTGTGACGAGGTCGCGTACCACACGCACGACCTCGACGACGGCCTGCGCGCCGAGATCTTGGACTGGGAGTCATTGGGCGAGCTGCCGCTGGTGCGCCGGGCGCTCGCCGCGGCGCACGGGGAAGGGAAGAGCGACGCGCGCAGCGCGCGCGCGCAGCTGACCGTGGCGCTGATCGACCTCATGGCCACCGACCTGATCGAGGCGAGCGCGCGCCGGCTCGAACAGGCGCGCCCGGCCTCGGCTGCCGCGGCCGCCGCGCTGCCCGAGCGCGCGCTCGGCTTCTCACCCGACGTCGCGCACGAGAAGCGCGAGCTCGCGCGCTTCCTGTTCGAGCGCTTCTACCGGCACCACCGCGTGCTGCGCATGGCCGCGAAGGCCGAGCGCATTCTCGGCGACCTGTGGCGGGCCTACGCCGCCGACCCGCGCCAGCTGCCGCCCCACGTGCTCGAGCGCGCGCGCGGCGAGCCCGAAGAGCGCGCGATCGCCGACTACATCGCGGGCATGACCGACCGCTTCGCGATGGACGAGCACGACCGCCTCTTCGACCCCCATACCCATGTCTGAGCGGGCGTTCGGCCTGGCCTGACCCGACCTCTGGCGGGAGCTGCCCTGGCGGCCCGGTCTCCGGCGGATATCGTTCGGTCACAACAGGGGATTCCAGGAGAGAGACTCGTGCGAAGACGGGGCTGGGGACGACGAGGCGGCTCGGGCGGCGGCGGTGGTGGCGGTGGCGGCGGCCAGAACGGCGGCAGCCGGCTGCTGGACCGCTTGCGCGAGCTGCGCGGAGCCGGCCTGCGCGACGTGTCGGGGCTCGAGCGCGTCGAAGGCGCGCCCGAGGGCATCGCGCTGGCCTCGGCACGCTGGGAGGGCAATCGCCCGGTCGCCCTGGTCGCCAGCCGGCGCGACGGCCTGGAGCTGCTGGGCTGGGCGCGCATTGCGGCCGCCCGCGCCGGCAACGGCCGCGGCCTGCGCGAGGTGTTCATCGCCGCGCCGTTCTTCTCCGAGCGCACGCGCCGCGCCGCAGCGCGCGCGGGCGAGCTCGGCCTCGTCGTGCACCTGCTGTCGCTGCCCGGCCTGGCCGACCCGGGCGGAGAGACTTTCGAGATCGACGACCACCCCGCGCGCCCGGCTCCGACCTTGTTCGGCGGCGGCGCGACGCTGCTCGCGCGCGTGCTGCGCGTGATCGAGGGCGCGGCGGCAGTCACTTCGGCAGGCGGCGTGCGGCCCGCGGGTCAGGAGTATCTCGTGTTCGTGCGCGGCGAGCGCGTGGCGCGGGTATCCGCGGCCGGCGACGGCGTGGCGGTCGCGATCGCGCTGCCCGACCCGCGCGACGTGCGCGTCGACGAAGCGAACTTCCCGCGCTGGGGCGTCGAGCTGCACGAGTGGCTCGTGTCGCTCGCGCAGGATCCGCGCCTGCTCGAGGGCGAGGCCGCGCGGCGCGACGACGAGATCGAACGCGCCGCCGAGGAAGCGCGCGCCGGAGTCACCGCGCGCTGGCTGCCGTGGAACCGCGAGGGACGCGAGCTGATCGACTGGGTCGGGATCGACATCGACGGCCGGCCCGTGGTGGGCGCGATCCGCGACTCGGTCCAGATCTCCGACGTGCCGGGCCTGATCGCGGGCTGGCACCTGCTCGACCTGGAGCGCGCGACCTGGACGCCTGGCGCGAGCGGCACGCCGCGCTTCTTCATCTCGGCGCGCGAGATCGCCGAGCCCGCGCGCCAGCTGCTCGAAGAGCTGGCGGGTCCGCTGGGGGCCGGCGAGCCGCGCAGCGCCGAACGCGAGCGCGAGCCGCGCGAGGCGCGAGCGGGCGACGACGGGAGCTCCGAGGGCTTCGGCCGCAGCAACCGGCGCCGCCGCCGGCGCCGCCGCGGGGGTCGCGGCCGGGAGGGCGCCGAGGAGGGCCGCTTCGGCGATCCGCGGACCGACGAGCCCGCAGCGCTGGCCGACGAGACTCCCGACGACGAGCTCGCGCCCGAGGGCGAGGAGCGGACCGCCGCTTCCGCCGACTTCTCGCACCGCGAGCCGGCCGACGAGGGCCGCGCGTGGGAGCGTCCGGAGGAGGCCGAAGCCGAGGGCGAGGCTGAAGGCGAGGGCGAGCCGGGCGAGGAGCCGCGGGAAGAGCTGGCCGACGCACCGGCCGGCGAGGGCGATCGCGAAGGGCGCCCCTTCGATGGCGGCCGGCGGCGCGGACGCCGCGGCCGGCGCCGCCGCGGACGCAGGGGCGGGCGCGAAGGCGAGGAGCGCGGGCCGGGCGGCGAGGCCTCCGGGGAGCCGGGCGGTCCCGACGAGTCACTCGCGGCGACCGGCGAAGCCCACGCCGAAGCCGACGAAGGGCCGGCCGGCGAGTCGCGCGAGGAGGACCTCGTCGACCACGAGGTCGAGGCCACGCTGGCCGAGGGCGAGGAGGAGCGCGAGCGCGCGCCCGCCCAGCCCGTGGAGTCACCCCCGCCGCGCGCCCGGCGCGCTCGCGCGGCGATCGTGGTGCGCGACGACACCGAGGCCATCCTGGCCGCGCTCGTGCTGGCGCGCGACCGGCGCACGATCGTGTCGTTCCGGGTCATCCCCCAGGAAGCCCTGATGGACTTCTTCAAGGGCCCCGCGACCGACATCGCCGACAACGTCGACCTCTTGGTCGTCGGCTTCACCGCGCAGCCGCGCCCGAAGGAGGTGCTCGACACCGCCGAGCTGTTCCGCGGCCGGCTGCAGTGGTTCGATCACCACGACTGGGCGATCGAGGACGTCGAGCGGCTGCGCGCCGCGTTGGGCCGTGACTCGATCCTGATCTCCGAGGCGGCGAGCCCGCTCGCGGTGGTCACCGAAGTCACCGAGCGGCGCAGCCGCTTCACCGACAAGCTGGTCGACCTGTCGGCGCGCCGGCTGTCCGAGAACGACATGGAGAAGTGGGGCTATCGCGTCGTCCAGCTGATCCAGAAGCTGGCCGCGAACCCCGGCGAGCACCGCGCCGAGATCGTGTCCGTGCTCGCGGGCAAGCCGACCGACCTGCCCTCGGCGCAGAACGTGTACGGCGCCGAGATCCAGTGGGTCGAGGAGCACGACCCGCGCATCGTGCACTTCGGCGAGTATCAGCTCGCCGTGGCGCGCGTGCCGAGCCCCCTCGACCCGGGCGAGGTCGGCCGCCGGCTGCGCCTGCGCACGGGCGCGCGCCTGTCACTCGCCAGCCGCGAGGGCGACGACCTGGTGGTGCTCGCGGGCAACGACGAGAAACGTCCGCTCAACGTGACCAGCTTGATCGACGCCGTCGGCGGCGAGCTGGCGTTCGTGCGGCCCAAGGTCGGCGGCGACCGGGTCGGCCGCGCGCGCGTCCAGGAGCTCGACTCCCGGCCCGAGCGCATGGAAGAGCTGATCGGCGGGATCGTGCGGCACCGCTCGATGCTCTATGGCTGAGCTGCGGATCAAGGAGATCTACCAGTCCATCCAAGGTGAGTCGACCTTCGCGGGCTGGCCGTGCGTGTTCGTGCGCACCGCCGGCTGCGACATCCGCTGCGTGTACTGCGACGAAGCGCACGCGTTCGGCGGCGGCGAGAGACTCGACCTGGACGAGATCCTGGCGCGCGTGGCCGCGTTCGGCACGCCGCTCGTCGAAGTCACTGGCGGCGAGCCACTGGCGCAGAAGGCGACCCCGGAGCTGGTGCGGCGCCTGCTCGACGCGGGCCATCAGGTGCTGGTCGAGACCGGCGGACACCACGACATCTCGCTGCTCGACCCGCGCGCACACGCGATCGTCGACGTGAAGACGCCGGGCAGCCAGATGTCCCAGCACAACGACCTCGCGAACCTGGACCGCCTGCGCCCGGGCGACGAGCTGAAGTTCGTGCTGTGCGACCGCGCCGATTACGAGTTCGCGCTCGCGCTCGTGCGCGAGCACAAGCTCGAGGACCGCGTGCCCGTCCATTTCTCCCCGGTCCACCCCGGGCTCGACCCCCGCGACCTCGTGCGCTGGCTGCTCGAGGACGGCCTGCACGTGCGGCTCAACCTGCAGCTGCACAAGTACGTCTGGGGCCCCGACGCGAAGAGCGTCTGAAGCCACTGGACAGATGATCCAGGATTCGTGTACAAACGTACACGATGCAGAAGCGAGCCCCGGCCGCCCGATCACGCGCCCGCGCACTTGTATTGCCGCGCCGCGAGCTGATCCTCGACGCGGCGCTGGCGCTGATCGCCGAGCGCGGCACGGAGCAGCTCACGCACCGCAGCGTGGCGGAGCAGGCTTCTGTGCCGCTCGGCTCCACGACCTACTACTTCGCCTCGCGCGACGAGCTGGTGCGCGAGGCCTTCCGCCGCTACGTGGTGCGCGTGCTCGGCGAGCTGACCGCGCTGACCCGCGGCGCGCAGCCGCGCGATGCCGCCGAGCTGGTCGAGATGCTGGTCGAAGTGGCGCGCCACGATCTGTCCCGTGACTGGCGCTGGTCGCTCGTGGTCGAGCACGAGCTCATGCTGCGCGCCGCGCGCGACGCCGAGCTGGCCGCGGAGTTTCACGGCTACGAGCGCGCGCTGGCCTCGGGCCTGGCGGAGGCGCTCGAGTCACTGGGCGCCCCGCAGCCGTTCGACTCCGCGCGCACGCTGATCGCCGTGGTGCGCGGCTTCGAGCTCGACGGCCTGACCCGCCCCGACGCCGATCCCGACGACCTGCGCCGCCGGCTCGCCCCCGTGGTCGAGCTCCTGCTGCGCCGTCCCCAACCCGGAGCCGAGGAGAAGCCATGACGATCCAACACCTGCCCCCGACCGCGAGCCCCGAAGAAGTCACTCAGGCGCTGCAGCGCGACGGCGTCGCGGTGGTCGACCGCCTCGTGCCGCGCGCCTTCATGGAGCGCGCGAAGCAGGAGCTCGCGCCGTATCTCGCTGCGACCGCCGTCGGCACCGATCCGTTCGCGGGCTTCCGCACCAAGCGCACCGGCGGGCTGATCGCGCGCTCCGCCGCCTGCCGCGAGCTGGTCATGAACCCGCTCGTGCTGGGCGCGGTGAAGGGCCTGCTCAGCGACGGCAGCGGCTTCCAGCTCCACCTCACCCAGGTGATCGCGATCGGTCCCGGCGAGCCGGCGCAGACCGTGCACCGCGACCAGTGGGGCTTCGACTTCTACCCCTGGCCGAAGGGCTTCGAGGTGCAGTGCAACACGATCTGGGCCATGACCGACTTCACCGAGGAGAACGGCGCCACGCGCGTGATCCCCGGGAGTCACTTGCACGCCGACCGGCTGGAGTACAAGGAGTCGGACACCGAGCCCGCCGAGATGGAGCAGGGCTCGGTGGTGTTCTACTCCGGCGCGCTCTACCACGGCGGCGGCGGCAACCGCTCCAAGGCCACGCGCATGGGCGTCAACCTGACCTACGCGCGCTCGTGGCTGCGCCAGGAGGAGAACCAGTACCTGTCCGTGCCACACGACGTCGCGCGCGGACTCCCGGACGACCTGCTGCGGCTCATGGGCTACGCGCGCGGCGCGTACGCGCTGGGCTATGTGGACGATCTGCGCGACCCGCTCGACGCGCTGCGCGGCGTGCAGGAGGCGCGCTCGGCGTTCGGCGAGCTGCAGAAGGCGGCGGAGCGCGCGCGCGAGGAGATCCCCGCGATCCTGCGCTGACCGATCGGCGCGTGCGATCAAGCCCGTCCTCCCGGCGGCCGATCCCAAGCCGCGGGGAGGATGTACGTGGGCGAGCTGCTCGGAAGTGTGGCGTTCCCGCTGTTCGTGGCGGTGAGTCTGTTCCTCGGCGTGCGCCTCTTGATGCTCGCCTCGCGCACGCGCCGCCTGCCCGAGTTCGCGATCGGCCTGAACTTCCTGCTCGCGGGGGCCCTGGGTTACTCGCTCTTGATCGCCGCCGAGTCGCTGCGCGTGCTCGGACCGTACGCCGGGCTCGGCTCGTTCGCCGGCGTGACTGCGATCTCGATCGGCGCCTTCACGATCGCGCTCTTCTCGCAGCGCGTGTTCCGGCCCGAGAGCCGGGCCTCGCGCGCCGGGCTCGCGGGGCTCGCGCTCTGGCTCTTGCTCGGCGTCGCGGGCTCCTGGCCGCTTCACGTGCGCGGTGAGAGCGACGGCCTGGGCGTGTGGCTGGGTCACTGGGCGCCGAACGTCGGCATGCTGGTCGCGTACGGCTGGTCGAGCTTCGAGCCCTCGCGCTACGCGGCGCTGATGCGCCGCCGCGCGCAGCTCGGGCTCGGCGATCCGCTGGTCGCGAATCGCATGCTCTTGTGGGGCGTGGGCACGGGCGCGATCGCCGGCGTCGCGGGGCTCCACCTCGCCGCGCAGATTCTCGGCCACTACGAGCTTCCGCCGTCGCTGCTCGGGCTCGTGTCGTCGCTCGTGCTGGTCACCGCGCTCACCGAGTGGCTCGCGTTCTTTCCGCCGAGCGCTTACCGCCGCCGCTTCGCCATCGCCGCGCGCTGACGGCAGACGCCCCTGCGAGCGTGCCATGATGCGGCGGGGAGGAGGTCGTCTTGGAAGCAGGAATCTTCATGATGCCGTCGCACCCGCCGGAGCGGTCGCTGCGCGACGGCTACCAGTGGGACCTCGAGCACCTGGCCATGTGCGATCGGCTCGGCTTCGCCGAGGCCTGGATCGGCGAGCACTTCACGTCGCCCTGGGAGCCGAACCCGGCGCCCGATCTGCTGATCGCGCAGGCGCTGCTGCGCACGCAGACCATGAAGCTCGCGCCCGGCGCGCACCTGCTGCCGTACCACCACCCGGCGGAGCTCGCCTGCCGCGTGGCGTATCTCGATCACATGGCGCGCGGCCGCTTCATGTTCGGCGTGGGGTCGAGCGGCCTGCCGAGTGACTGGCGGCTGTTCGACGTCGACGGCATGAGCGGCGACAACCGCAAGATGACGCGCGAGGCGCTCGACATCATCCTGCGGCTCTGGGCCGCGAACGAGCCCTTCGAGTACAAGGGCCAGTACTGGAACGTGAACCGGCCCGACACCATGTTCGGGAACCTCAAGTTTCACTTGAAGCCGTTCCAGAAGCCGCATCCGCCGATCGGCGTGGCGGGTCTCTCGCCGAACTCGGACACGCTCCTGCTCGCGGGCGAGCACGGCTTCATGCCCATGAGCCTGAACATCAACCCGTCGTATCTCGCGTCGCACTGGGCGTCGGTCGAGAAGGGCGCCGAGAAGTCGGGCCGCAAGCCCGCGCGCAGCGGCTGGCGCATCGTGCGCGAGGTGTTCGTGGCCGAGACCGATGCGGAGGCCCGCCGCCACGCGCTGGGCGGCATGCTCGCGCGCGCCTACCGCGAGTATCTCCTGCCGCTGTTCGGCGCCTTCGGCTTCACGCAGCTGTTCAAACACTCGCCCGACGTGCCCGACTCGGACGTCACGCCCGAGTATCTGTGCGAGCACAGCTGGCTGGTCGGCTCGCCGCGCACCGTCGCGCAGAAGCTCGGCGACATGTACCAGACCTGCGGCGGCTTCGGCGCGCTGCTCATCCTGACGTTCGACCACTCGCAGCAGGACGCGGCCTGGGCGGCTTCGCAGCAGCTCTTCATCGAACAGGTGATGCCGAAGTTCGCCTCGCTGAAGGCCGCCTAGCCGCACCGATGACTCAGGGCGGAGCGACTGCTCCGGGGTTCTCCCACCAGCCACCGCCCAGGGCCGCGAACAGGGTGACGGTGTCCTGGAGCCGCCGCGCCTCCCCCTCGATTCGCGCGATGGTCGCCTCGTTCGCCTGAAAATTGGCGACGAGCACGTCGAGGTAGCCCGCGAGGCCCGCGCGGTAGTTCACACCGACCAGCTGCAGTGAGTCGAGGGCGGCGCTCTCCTGGCGCCGCTGCGCCTCGACCTGGGCGGCGTCGTGCTCGAGCGCGCGGAGGGAGTCCGCGACCTGCTCGAGCCCGCCGAGCACGGTCTCCCGATAGCTGGCGAGCGACGCCTGGTAGGCCTCGATCGCCGCGCGCCGCTGGAACCAGAGCTCGCCGGCGTGGAAGACCGGGGAGACCAGCTGCGCGGCCGCGTACCAGGCGGCCGTCGGGCCGCTGAACAGCGCACCCGTTCCGGCGGTGCCGTAGCTGCCCGAGAGGGTGATCTGCGGGAACATCGCCGCCGTCGCGACGCCGATGTCGGCGCTGGCGCCGTGGAGCCGCGCCTCGGCGGCGAGCACGTCGGGCCGCTGGCGGACCAGATCGGACGGCAGCGACACCGGGATCTCCTGCGGGATCACGAGCTCGGCGAGCGGCACCGGGGCAGCTTCGAAGCTCGCGGGCTCGCGCCCGAGCAGCACGGCCAGGAGGTCGCGCGCCTCTGACCAGCGCTGCTCGAGCTGGGGGATCTGTGACTCGGTGCTGGCGAGCTGTGTCTCGAGCGCGAGCAAGGTGGCGCGCGGAATGAGTCCCGAGCGCGCCCGGCTCTGGGTGATCGCGACCTGGTCCCGCTCCGCATCGATCAGGCGCTGCGTGAAGTCGATCTGCTCGCGGTACGCGGCCTCGGCGATCGTCGTGTTCGCGACGGTCGCGACCAGAGTCACATAGGTCGCGGCCGTCTCGTAGCGCCGGGTGTCCGTCTGCGCCCGCTCGCTCTCCACCTTGCGCCGCTCCCCCCCGAACACGTCGAGGACATAGGAAGCGTTGGCGGCGAGCGAGTAGACCGTCAGGGTCTCGCGCGGCACGCTGGGGGCTGGCACGAACGTCCGCTCGCGCACCGCCGAGGCTCCCACGTCGACGCGCGGGAAGAAGACGGAGTAGCCCGCTCGCAGCTCGTTCTCGCTCTGGCGCAAAGTCGCCTGGGCGGACTGGAGGGTCGGGTTTGCGGCGAGCGCCTGCTCGACGCGCTCGTCGAGCCGCGGCGACTCGAACAGCTCCCACCACTTCACGGGCAGGGCGTTCCCGGCCGCGAAGCGCTGCGCACGGCCGCCGGCGACCGCGGTCTCGGTCGGCTGGGGCTCCGGCGTGTACGTCGCCGCGGCCGGGGCGGCCGGCGGCTCGAAGTCGGGGCCGACCGCGCAGCCCACCGCGGCGACGAGCGGCGCCGCCGCGAGCCAGCGCCGAAGCGTCTCAGCGCGCCCGGACATACACGTCCACGAGCTGGCCGGGGAAGAGCCGGAGCCCCGCCGGCTGCGCGAAGCGGAAGATGACGGGCAGCACGCGCAGGTCGACGCGTTCCGTGCGCTCGTTGGAGAGCTCCACCTTGGGAGACACGAGGGGCTGCACGCGGACGAACTGCAGCGGCACCCGCACGTCGGTGCCCCGAACGTACATCGTCGCGTCGAGCTGCTCGATGCTGCCGAGCTTCGAGATCAGGATCTCGTCGACGAAGACGCGCACCGCCAGGTGGTCTCCCGCCTGGCCCATCACCACGATCGGCCGGGCTCCCTGCGTGTAGGTGTCGAGCGTGCCCTGCGGTGACGCGTAGCTGCCCACCGACACGCCGAGCGCGAGCACGAGGCCGTCGGTCGGCGCGCGAATCTCGTACTTGGCGAGCAGCGCGCGGGCCGACGCCGCCGACTTCGAGAGCGCCGTGTACTGAGCTTCCTGGTTGCGGATGTCGTAGATCCAGGCTCCCGCCTTCACGAGCTCGAGCTGGCGCTGGAAGACTTTGAGGTTCGCCTCGGCGACCCGAACCGCGTTGGTCGCGTCGTCGAGCGCGAGCTGGCTCACCGAGCGCGAGTCATCGGCGTAAGACGCCTGCTGCTTCGCGAGCTGGTCGCTCGACGTGCGCAAGGCCGCCTGCGCGGCCGCCACCTGACTGACTGCGACGTGGAGTGTCTCGGCTCGCGGCTGGGCTCGGAGCGCCTCGAGCAGGGCGTGCGCAGCAGACGCCTGTGCCTCGAGCTGCTCGGCCGTGGCGCGCTGCACCGAGTCCTCGATGCGGACGAGGGCGGCCCCGCGGCCGACCTGCTGGCCCTCGCGCACGAGCACCTCGGTCACGGTGCCCGCGACCTCCGGGAACACGTTGACGTTCTCGCCGCTGGCCTGCTCGCTCTCGACGATCCCGCTGGCGTAGATGCCCCGCTCATACGGATTCGCGACGGGCTCGAAGGCCGGCGCGGCCGTCCTCGGGCGGACCGCGAAGATCGCCGCCGCGACCAGCCCGGCGACGATCCCTGCGACCGCAATCGCGAAGACGAGACGCGGGCGCATCCTAGCCTCCATGCCGCTCGCCGACGATGCGGCCGTCTTCCATGGAGATGGTCCGGTCGGCGAACTCCGTGATCCGCACGTCGTGAGTCACGATCACGATGCAGCGCGTGGAGGTCAGCACCTTCGTGCGCACGAACTCGACGATGCGGCGGCCGGTCTCGCCGTCGAGCGAAGCCGTCGGCTCGTCGAGAATCAGGATGTCGGGCTCGCCGACGATCGCGCGCGCGATCGCGACGCGTTGCTGCTCGCCCCCGCTGAGCTTCACAGGTGCGAGCTCCGCACGGCCCGACAGCCCGACGATCTCGAGACACTGCCGCGCGGCGAACAGTGAGTCGGCCCACGACCGGCGCTTGAGGATCAGCGGGACGGCGACGTTCTCGGCCGTCGTGAGCCGCGGGAACAGGTGGTAGTCCTGGAACACGAACCCCACGGTGTGCAGGCGGAAGTCGGCGAGCTCGTCGTCGCCGAGGCGCCAGATGTCCCGGCCCTTCACGAACACCGTGCCTGCGTCCGGGCGCAGGATCCCGGACAGGATGCTCAGCAGGGTGGTCTTGCCGCTGCCCGACGGCCCGACGATGTAGAGCATTTCGCCGAACGAGATGCTGAGGCTGACGTCGCGCACCGCGACCGTCCTCGCCGCGCCCTCTCCGAACCACTTCGTGACGGAGCGCGCCTCGATCGCCGTGGCCTCCACGCTAGCCGCGGAAGATGTCGAAGGGCTCGACACGGATCACTTTGCGCACGCCGATGTAGCCGGACACTCCCGCGATGACGAGGACCATGACGAACGCCATGCCGAGGTTGCGAACCGTGATCACGGACGCGTAGTCGGGCAGGCGCAGCTTCGCGAGGGTGATGACGAGCGTGCTGAGCCCGACGCCCAGCCCATAGCCTGTGAGTCCGGTGAGGAGTGCCTGGAACAAGATCACGGCGATCAGGTCTCGCGACCTGGATCCGATCGCCTTCAGCGCGCCGAAGCGCTCGAGGTTCTCGACGATGAACGTGTAGAAGGTCTGACCCGAGATCGAGATCCCGACGATGAAGCTGATGACCGTCATGATCAGGAGGTTCATCCCGACGCCCGTCTGCCACACGTAGAACGAAGTGATCTGAGTCATGAAGCCGTCGGCAGAGACGGCGCGATATCCGAGCTTCGCGACCTGATCCTGGATTCGCGCCAGGTCAGCCGGGCTCCGCGGCTGCACGAGCACGTAGGAGAGCGTGAAGCGTGCGGACGGGATGTCCTCGATGGCGCGGCGATACGTGGTGTAGAGCGTGGGCACGCCGAAGAGAGCGCTCATCGGCACCTCGGCGATCCCCACCACGACCGCGCGGTGATCGTTGATCTCGAAGCTCGTGCCGATCGCCGGACTCTCGAGCTTTGCGAACTCCGAGTCGTGCACGACGAGGTACGCGTCGTCCCCGTACAGGTCCTCGATCCTGCCCTCGAGGAGGTTCGGCCGTCCGAAAAGACTCGTGTCGTCGAGCCCGATCACGTTGACGGCCTGGTAGGTTCCCGACGAGAGCCGGGCCAGCGCGCCGCCGGAGTAGAGCGGCACGGCGTACTCCACGCCGTTCATGCTGCGCACGGCGTCCAGCACATAGTCGGGCAGCGGGATGCTGTTGGCCACGGTCATGACGGCCGGGTCCATGACCCAGATCGGGGCGCCCATGTTGATCACGGTGGCCGACGCGCGCTGCAGGACGCCGGAGAAGATCGACGTCATCTGGACCATGAGGAAGACCGAGAACGTGAGCCCGATGACGAGCGCCGCGAACTTGGCGCGGTCGGTGACGAGGAGCTTGTAGGCGAGCATCAGCACCGGCGGCATGAGCGGCGACGCGTTGAGCAAATGGGGTGCCCGATGGGGGCGGCCCCCAGGCCTCGCCGCTGCGGAGATCCGCCACGCCGGACGGTATGGCTGTGGTGGATGGCCTCAGTCCACCGGGCTCTCGCCGGCTAGCGGTAGAGCTCGCCGCCGGTCGAGCGAAACTCGCGCGACTTCGCGTCGAGGCCCTCCTTGCGCGCGATCTCGGCGTCGACGCGCTGGCTGCGCGCGTACTCGCGGAGCTGCTGCGTGATCTCCATGCTGCAGAACTTCGGGCCGCACATGGAGCAGAAGTGGGCGACCTTCGCGCCCTCGGCAGGCAGCGTCGCGTCGTGGAACTTGCGCGCGGTCTCCGGGTCGAGTGACAGCTCGAACTGGTCCTGCCAGCGGAACTCGAAGCGCGCGCGCGACAGCGCGTCGTCGCGCAGCTGCGCGCCGGGATGGCCCTTGGCCAGGTCGGCCGCGTGTGCGGCGATCTTGTAGGTGATGACGCCGGTGCGCACGTCGTCGCGGTCGGGCAGGCCCAGGTGCTCCTTGGGCGTCACGTAGCACAGCATGGCCGTGCCGAAGGCGCCGATCAGCGCCGCGCCGATGCCCGAGGTGATGTGGTCGTAGCCGGGTGCGATGTCGGTCACGAGCGGCCCCAGGGTGTAGAAGGGCGCCTCGTGACACACCTCGAGCTGGCGGTCGACGTTCTCCTTGATCTTGTGCAGCGGCACGTGACCCGGCCCTTCGATCATGACCTGCACGTCGCGCTCCCAGGCGATCTGGGTGAGCTCGCCGAGTGTCTCGAGCTCGGCGAACTGCGCCGCGTCGTTGGCGTCGGCGATCGAGCCCGGGCGCAGGCCGTCTCCCAGCGAGAAGGCGACGTCGTAGGCGCGCATGATCTCGCAGATCTCGCGGAAGTGCGTGTACAGGAAGTTCTCGCGGTGGTGCGCGAGACACCACTTGGCCATGATCGAACCGCCGCGAGACACGATGCCGGTCACCCGGTCCGCGGTCAGCGGCACGTAGCGCAGCAAGACACCCGCGTGGATCGTGAAGTAGTCCACGCCTTGCTCGGCCTGCTCGACCAGGGTGTCGAGAAACAGCTCCGGCGTGAGATCCTCCGCCTTGCCGCCCACCTTCTCCAGCGCCTGGTAGATCGGCACCGTGCCGATCGGCACCGGGGAGTTGCGCAGGATCCATTCGCGCGTGGTGTGGATGTTGGCGCCCGTCGACAGGTCCATGACCGTGTCCGAGCCCCACTGCACGGCCCACAGCAGCTTCTCGACCTCCTCGTCGATCGACGAGCTGACCGCGGAGTTTCCGATGTTCGCGTTCACCTTCACCAGGAACTTCCGGCCGATCAGCATCGGCTCGCTCTCGGGGTGATTCACGTTGCTGGGCAGGATCGCCCGCCCGCGCGCGATCTCCGCGCGCACCAGCTCGGCTTCGACGCCCTCGCGCAGCGCGGCGAACTCCATCTCGGGAGTCACGATGCCCTGGCGGGCGTAGGCGAGCTGAGTCACCGCGCGCCCGGCGCGCGCGCGCAGCGGCCGCGTGCGCTTGCCGGGAAACTCCGGCGTCTTGGCCCCGCGCCGGCCGTCGTCCTCGGGCCGCGCCGCCCGCCCCGCGTACTCCTCGACGTCGTCCCGCTCGCGGATCCAGCCGTCGCGCAGGTGCGGCAGACCCGCGAACAGGTCGACCTGCTGCGCCGCGTCACCGTGCGGGCCGCTCGTGTCGTAGAGCCGCACGCCCGTGTCCGCGACGTCGCGGACCGGAACGCGCAGGTCGGTCCGCGAGCCGACGAGGTAGGAACGCCGTGATCGGGGGAAGTGCCGGTGCTCGCTCATGTCCGCAGATTACTTTAGAAAGCAGCCGGCGGCTCGTGTTCCGATCATGGCCCCGCCCGACGACGTTTCGCGCCGCTCGAGCGCCATCTGCGCTAGAAGTGCGCGAACAGCGCGAGCTCGAAGGTGCGCGGCTGGCCTGGCGTGCGGAAGCGGGGGTCACTGAAGTCGGGAAAGACTTCGCTCGGGTCGCCGAGCGCGCCGGCGGTGTAGTAGCGCGCGTCGAACAGGTTCACGATCCGCAGCCGCAGCGCGACGTGCGGGGTGAGCTGGTAAGTGCTCTCCGCGTCGACCACGAACCAGCCCGGCACGCCGCCGAGCAGGTTCGCCTCGTCGCCCTGGTAGGTGCGGCTCGACGCGTAGACGGCGGAGACCCCTGCGCTCCAGTCGTCGCTGAGCGAGCCGTCGAGGCCGAGCTTCACGGTGTGCTCGGGCACGTTGGGCATGCGGTCGCCGGGCTTCACGTGGATCTCGCCGTCGGCGTCGGCGCCGGGGTTGTTCGGGCTCGCGATCGCGAGCGCATCGCGGAAGGTCGCCTGCACGTAGCCGTAGCGGAGATACGCGGAAGCGCGCGCGGCGTGGCCCACGAGCTCGGCCTCGAAGCCCAGCCGACGCGTGGTGCCGGCGTTCGAGAAGTATCCCGAGCCCGGCACCGGGCCCGAGGCGACGAACAGGATGTCGTCGGAGTTCCAGGCCGAGTACGCCGCGGCCGACCAGCGCACGGCCAGGTCGTGACTCTCGGCCCACTCCGGCAGGAGGTCGCCGCGCGCGCCGAGCTCGATCGTGCGCGACACCACCTGGTGTAGGTCGGGGTCCGCCGTGAAGGCGTTCGGGATGCGGCAGGCCCGCTCCGGGTCGGCGCACGCCAGCTCGGCGGGCGTGGGCGCGCGGTTCGCCTCCGCGTACGAGAGGTACGCGGTCTGTGCCGCTGCGAAGCGCCAGGTGAGTCCGGCGGCCGGGTTGAAGCGCAGGAAGTCGTGCGTGCCGTCGAGCTCGTCGCCGCGCAGGTCGTGGAGCTCCACGTGGGCCGAGTCGAGCCGGCCCGAGAGCGTGGCCGAGAGCTCGGGTGAGAGCGCGAGCACCTCGGTGAAGTAGGCACCGAGATAGCGGTTCTGTGTGCGCAGGTCGGTGTTCAGGTCCTCGTTGCCCAGCGAGAAGCCCAGTGAGTCGACCTCGCGCGACGGGTCGAGCGTCCCGGCTTCGGCGCGCGTCGAGAAGCGCGTGGTGCCGAGGTCGAGCGATGCGCCCGCCGCGAAGCGGTTCTCCAGGCCCCACAGGTCGCGGTGGTCGGAGAGCTGGCCCGTGGCGCCGAACGCCTGGCTGCGGGTGTTCGTCCGGTTGCGCAGGCCGTCGACGCCGGCGCTGACCGCGACCGGGTCGCCGCGCTCGTCCACCACGACCTGCTCGTCGGGCTCGCCCGCGTTCGCGCAGGTCGAGCTCGACGGGCCGGCGATGCCGGTGCAGGGCGCGAAGTCGGCGCTGTCGCCGTTGGTCGTGTCGAGCTGGCTGCGGCGCCAATACGCGTTGCCTTCGAGCGCGGTCGAGTCATTCCAGGCGTAGCCGCCGTGCGCGGCCAGTCCCACCAGCCACTGGTCCGTCTCGTCGGGTGTGGTGAACACGGCGCGGTAGCTCTGGTCGAGCAGCTCCACCGGCGACGGCCCGTTCCCGAGGAAGTCGGCGCTGGCCAGGGTCAGCGTGACTCCCCCGGCCAGCCGGTCGTTGCGCGCGTCGGCGGACGCGAAGCCTTGGTACACGTCCGAGGGTGAGTCGTGCCGCCAGCCGTGGTCGTGCAGGGCGCTGAACCCGCCGTACAGCGCGTGCGACCCGTCGTTCCAGCCGTACTCGCTGGTGCCGCCGAAGCCGCCGAAGGTGGTGCCGAACGCCGACGAGCTGGCACCGCGCGCGCTGAACCCGTTCTTGGTGCGCAGCGCGACCGCGCCGCCCTGCGCGTTCAGGCCGAACACCGGGTTCGCGCCCGGAGTCACTTCGGCGCGATCGATCGCGAACGAGGGCAGGGTGGACCAGCTCACGCCGTCGCCGAACGGATCGTTCATGCGTTGCCCGTCCTGATAGACCGCGATGCCCTGCGGGCTGCCGAGCACGGGCGAGGCCGAGTAGCCGCGCAGCTCGAACGTGGCGTTGAACGGGCTGCCCTGCGTGTCGGAGAGCGCGCTCGACGGCAAGCGCTGGCCCAGGGTGACGCCCAGCGGCTGCGTCGGGCGCGCTTCGAGCTCGTCGCGCTCGATCACCTGCACGGCCGCGGGCACCTGGTCGCGCGGCACGCCGCTGCCCAGCACGGGAGTCGTGCCGACCGGGCCGGTGTCGTCCGCGCGTGCGCCCCCGGCGAGCGCCATGACGGCGAGCAGCCAGAGCGCCAGGCGAGCCCCACGAGAGAACCATGTGGGCGCGGAACCGCTCACCACGGCGCTGATACTACTCGCAGACCTGCGCGGTCAACCTGCGGGGCGCGCCGGCCTGCTGGCGCTGCACCAGTGACTCGGGCGCGCCCCCTGTGTGCCGCGATTGTGCTAAGCCACGGCAATGGCTGCGAGCGATGCCAGCGCCGTCGAGACCGCGGCCGCGCTCATGAGGAGCTTCGCAGAGCGCACGGGCCTCGAGCCCGAGCGGCCCGAGCGCCGCTACCTGTGGACCGACGCGTTCGCCGTCTGCAACTTCCTCGGGCTCGCCCGCGCCACGCGCGAGCAGCGCTACATGGATCTGGCGCTCCGGCTCGTCGAGCGCGTGCACGCCGTGCTCGGACGCCACCGCCCCGACGACGCGCGCACCGGGTGGCTGAGCAGTCTGGGCGAGCGCGACGGCGAGGCGCATCCCACGCGCGGCGGGCTGCGCATCGGCAAGCCGCTGCCCGAGCGCGGCCGCGGCGAGCCGCTCGACGAGCACCTCGAGTGGGAGCGCGACGGCCAGTACTTTCACTACCTGACCAAATGGATGTACGCGCTCGACCAGGTCGCGAACGCGACGCGTGAGCCGCGCTTCAACCTCTGGGCGCGCGAGCTGGCCGAGGTCGCTCACGCCCGGTTCAGCTACACGCCTCGCGGCGCGGGGTGCCCGCGCATGGTCTGGAAGATGAGCTGCGATCTGTCGCGCGCGCTCGTGCCGTCGATGGGACAGCACGACCCGCTGGACGGACTCATCACCTGCCTGCAGCTCGAGGCGAGCGCGGCGCGGCTCGGGGGCGCGGCGGACGGGCCGAGCCTGGCGCGCGCCGCGGCCGACTTCTCCGCGATGCTCGCGGGCGCCGAGCTGCGGACGGCCGATCCGCTCGGCCTCGGCGGTCTCTTGTCCGATGCGCATCGACTCGCAGAGCTGGTCGAGCGCGGCTCGTCGAAGCACGCGCAGCTGCTCGAGGACCTGCTGGCCGCCGCGCAAGACGGCCTCCGGCACTACGCGCGACTGGGCGAGCTGCGCCAGCCGGCGTCGCAGCGGCTCGCCTTCCGCGAGCTGGGTCTCGCGATCGGCCTGGCGAGCGTTGGCATGGACGCCCGCCTCGCGGCGTGTGCCCCCTATGCGCCGCTGGGGGCCGGGATCGAGAGTTTCTGGCTCGAGCCGGAGCACCGAAGCAACACGACCTGGTCGGAGCATCGCGACATCAACGAGGTGATGCTCGCGACGAGCCTCGTCCCCGAGGGCTACCTGCGGCTATAGCCCGAACGGATAGGTGTCCGGGAGCTCCGGGCTCGGGCGGCGCTCGGCGCCCAGCGGCTCCACCGCGCGCGTCTGGTCGAACCAGAGAAACTCGTCGAACTGGACCGGCAGGATCGCGGTGAAGTAGTGACTCGCGAGCTCCGTCTCCGGGCGGTAGATCACGCCGATGGCGCGCTCGAGACGCGGCGACAAGAGCTCGTCGCGGACCTCACGCCGCCGCGGCTCGCGCAGGGGCAGCGCGAAAGCCGGCACGCCCGAGTCGTGGCAGAGGCGTTCGTAGCTATCCCGATGGGCCGGGCGAACGCGCATGCGCTGCATGGGCGCATCCCAGTTGGAGGCGGCCGCGACCGTGCCGTGGTCGGTGCCGAAGCCGATCGCGTACACGCCGGCGCCGAACTTCGCGCGGCACAGCTCGCCGATGTTGAGCTCGCCGCGCGCGCTCATCTCCGTCGCGCGAGCGTTCCCGACGTGCGAGTTGTGCTCCCATACGATGCCGCGCGAGCGGGGTCCGTGGAAGGCGAGCAGCGCCTGCAGTGTCTCGAACATGTGCGTGTCGCGCAGGTTCCATGACGCCGCGGAGCCGTAGTACATGGTGCGGTAGTAGGCCTCGGCGCCGGCGACGACGCGCGCGTTCTGCGCAGCGTCGAAGAAGCTCTCGCCGTCGCGCGCCGCGTAGTCGAGCCGCCGCTGCAAGAGCTCGCGCAGCATGTCGACCACCGCCGCCTCCGAGCTCCCGTAGCGGCCGCTCAGGACGGCCTGACCATAGGCGGCCGGGTCCCGCTGCCACGGGGTCAGCGTGCCGTAGCGCGCACGCGCCACGCGCGCGGCGTCCGGGTCCACGCGGTCGAGATACTCGAGCACGTGCGCAATCGACGTGAACAGGCTGTACAGGTCGAGCCCGTAGAATCCGGCGCGCCGCGTGTGCTCGGGCTGCTTCTGATTGCGGGCGCGCAGCCAGGACACGAACTCACTCACCTCTTCGTTGCGCCACATCCAGGTCGGGAAACGCGAGAACGGCGTGAATTCGACCGGAGAGCGCGGCGCGTCGCTGACGTAGCGGTGGATCCGCATCGCGTCCGGCCAGTCCGCCTCCACCGCGACGAAATCGAAGCCACGCCGCTCGATCAGCTCGCGCGAGATGCGTGCGCGCATGCGGTAGAACTCGCTCGTGCCGTGCGTCGCCTCGCCCAGCAGCACCAGGCGCGCGTCGCCGATGCGCTCCACGAGCGCGTCGAGCGAGTCCGTGTGGAGGTCGGCAATCGGCTCCGCGGCCTCGTGGATCAGCTTGGGCACCGCAGCGTCGGCGTGCCGCGTGCGAGGCGCGCGCGCCACCTGCGCCGGCTCCTTCTCGGGCCAGCCCTGACTGCCGATCAGCGGCACGAAGCGCACCTCTCCAAGCGGCTCGGTGTGATGGCGGCCGCCGGCTTCGCGAGTCACGCGCACGAGTGTCTGCAACGTCTCGTCGGGTCCCACGGGCATCACCAGCCGCCCGCCCGGCGCGAGCTGGTCCAAGAGCGCCTTTGGCACGTCGGGCCCGCCGGCCGCGACGGCGATCGCGTCGTAGGGCGCGTGCTCGGGCCAGCCGAGCGTCCCGTCCGCGCAGAGCACGTGGACGTTGCGGTACCCGAGCCTGGCCAGGCGCTCGCGCGCGACCTCGGCGAGCGGCTCGAGCCGCTCGACGGTGAACACCTCGCCTGCGACCCGGCTCAGCACCGCCGCGGCATAGCCCGAGCCGGTCCCGATCTCGAGCACGCGCTCCCCACCGCGCAGACCCAGCGCGTCGATCGTGACGGCGACGATGTACGGCTGCGAGATCGTCTGGCCGCCCGCGATCGGCAGCGGCGTGTCCTCGTAGGCGAACTCGGCCAGCTCCTGCGGCAGGAACTCCTCGCGCGGCACGCTGCGGAACGCAGCGAGCACCCGTGCGTTCTCGATGCCGCGCCCGGCCAGCTGTAACTCGACCATGCGCTCGCGCTCGTCGGTTGCTCCCACGGCAGCTCCTCCTCGAGCTACGGAGACGCAAAGCACGTACCGGCGCAGCGGCGTCCAGTCGCGGGCGATCGGCGCACGCTCGGGACTGACCGCCTCAGCCCAGCGTCAAACCGCCCCATCTCAGGACTGGGCTGCGCGCGCCCTGGTCATCCACCTCGACCGACCACGCACGGTCTCGACCTACCGGCACGTCGCGGTCGTACTGGCACGCGGGATCGGGGAGCGCCCGGCCGCGGAACCGCGAGACTGGCCCGCCCATTGTCCTCGTCGCTGTCGCATTCGTTCGGCGCGCCACTTTTCCCACCGATCTAATGGCAGCACGGCCGGGCCGGCGCTAAGAGGGATGGACATCGGGCGCGCAACGCGCGACCGGAGGAAGGAGTTCAGCGATGGAGTGCACGGAACACGAGAAGCACGGCGGGCACATGCATGGACCGGGCTGTGGGCACACGGCCCTCAGGCACGAGGGGCACATGGACTACCTCCACGAGGGGCATCTGCACCACGTTCACGGCGACCACATCGACGACCATCGCATCACGATCAGCGCGAACAACCCGGACTCCTGCACGCCCGGCCACGTGTGCAACGGACACGCGGCGGGTCACAAGCACGGAGGAGGTTGCGGGCACGAAGTGGTCCCGCACGGCGAGCACGTCGACTATCTGGTCGCCGGCCACCTGCACCACGCGCACGGCACGCACTGCGACGACCACGGGCGCGTCTAGCCTGAAAATCCGCCTGTCGGCGGTTCGATTCCGCCCTGCGCCACACCCCGAGATCGGCGCGCGAAGATCCTGGCGACTGACTCGACGCTGATCTGAACGCGCGCACCGTGAGGTCGAGGGGCGTCATGTATCACGCGACCACGGTCGCGGGCGAAGTGCCGTCGTAGTTCGGGCGCGCCTGCCGGGGACGTGCCGCGGTACGGTGGCAATGGACAGCGCCGCGCGGTGTGTCACCTAGGCGCGCGCCAAGTGACCGGATCTGCTGGAGTGGTGGCGATGGAGGGACTCGAACCCCCGACACGGCGGATATGAGCCGCCTGCTCTAACCACCTGAGCTACATCGCCACGGGAAAACGGGCGGCACACGATAGTCGGGCACGCCCCGCGCTGCTAGAGCAGCTTCAGGTACTCCAGCAGCTGCGAGAGCTGGTCGTCGGTCAGGGTGATTTCCTTGGCGGCGGCGATGGCGCGGATGCAGGTGGCCAGATCGGGCCAGCGGCCGTCGTGGCCATAGGGGCCGCCCGCCGATACGCCGCGCAGCGTGGGCACGGCGAACGCGCCGCCCGTGCCCACGTCGTAGCGCAGCAGGCGCGCGTAGGCGGGCGGCTTGTGACAGCCCAGGCACGCGTCCTGCGCCACCGCGAAGCCGCGCCGCGCGGCCAGCGACACCGGCTCGTTCGGCGTGCCGTCGGGCTGCAGGCGGCCGCGGTCGAAGGGCGCGAGCGAGAGCACGTAGGCCTCGAGCGCCTCGCGCTCGCGGCCCGCGAGCTTCCCCCCGCGCATCTCGACCGCGAACATGCGGTCGACCGCCTGGGCGAGCGTGGTGGCCGAGTTGTCCCACAGATAGGGCGCGGTCTGCCAGGCGCCGCGCAGGGACAGCGTGCGCCAGCCGCCGGGTGTGCCCGGCGCGACCGGGCTCCCGTCGAGATACACCTTCATGTCGGACCCTCCGCCCGGGTGACACGTGGCGCAGGCGCGCGAGCCGTCGCCCGAGAGCTTCGGGTCGTTGAACAGCATGGCACCGCGCTGCACCAGGTCGGGGTCGAGCGCGGGCGGCGTGGTCGGCGGGCCCTTCACCGCCATGAGGAACGTGCAGCCGGTGAGTGAGCCCGCGGCGGCCGCGGCGAGCAGCAGCCTAGTGACTGTGGAGCAGGACATGTTTCTGCACCTTTCCCGAGGCGGTCCTCGGCAGCTCGGCGACGACCACGACCTCGCGCGGGAGCTTGTAGCGCGCGAGGCGCTGGCTGGCCCACGCGAGCAGCTCGGGCGCGTCGAACGGCGCGCGTGCCGGCACCACGTAGGCGCGGCCCGACTCGCCCCAGCGCTCGTCGGGCACGCCGACCACCGCGACCTCCGACACGTTCGGGTGCTGCCCGAGCACGCGCTCGACCTCGGCGGGATACACGTTCTCGCCGCCGCTGATGTAGAGCTCCTTCGAGCGCCCCACGAGAGTCACGAAGCCCTCGGCGTCCACCACGCCCAGGTCGCCCGTCCGGTGCCAGCCGCCGATGCGGCTCGCAGCGGTCTCCTCGGGCCGTCGCCAGTAGCCCAGCATCACGATCGGGCCGCGCACCTGGACCTCGCCGGTCTCGCCGCAGCGCACGGGGCGGCCCGACTCGTCGGCGATCCGCACCTCGCCGAAGGTCACGGGCCGCCCGACCGAGCCCGCCTTGCGGCGCGCGTCGGCCGCATCGAGGCAGCACAGGATCGAGGTCTCGGTCTGTCCGTAGCCCTGCTTCAGGCAGATGCCCGCCGCGAAGTAGCGCTCGAGCGTCTCGGGGGAGATGGGCGCGCCGGCCGTGAAGGCGAAGCGCAGTGACTGGAGCTGCTCGGGCACGAGCCCGGCCTCGAGCATGCGCGTGTACATGACCGGCACGGCGCCGAGCAGGGTGGCGCGGTGGCGCGCGACGCACGCCTGCAGCTCGCGCGCGTCGAAGCGGTCCACCAGCACGAGCGTCGCGCCGCAGTACAGCGCGGGCACCGACAGGATCTTCAGCCCGAAGGAGTGGAAGAGGGGGATCGGGCAGACCACGACGGAGCTCGAGTCCAGCTCGAAGTAGAGCTCCGCGTTGCGCGTGTTCCAATAGGTCTTCCGGTGCGGCAGCACGGCTCCCTTGGGCGTGCCGGTGGTGCCGCTGGTGTACATGATCACCTGCGCTGACTCGCCGCCCGGCGCGGGAGCCGGAGCTTGGTGACTCGCGGTGTGCGCCGACAGCTCGTCCGGTGTCAGCGCCCGGGTGCCGGCGCGCGCGGGCAGCGCCGAGTCGGCGGCCCGCACCGCAAGCCGCGGCTCGGAGTCGTCGAGCTGGAAGGCCAGCTCGGCCGCGGTGAGTCGCGTGTTCAATGGCAGCGTGATCGCGCCCAGGCGCGCCGCGGCGAAGTAGAGCTCGAGATACAGAGGCTCGCTCGGCAGCGCGAGTGCGATGCGGTCGCCGGCGCGAAGACCCAGCCCGGCGAGCGCCGCCGCGTGGCGCTCGACGCGCGCTGCGAGCTCGCGGTACGAGATCCGCTCACCCGTGCGCTCGACCGCGATCGCCGTGTGCTCGGGGCGCTGGGCCGCGTGCAGCGCGAGCCAGGTGCCGACGTTGGCCTCGGGTCCGGGATCGGGGCGCATCGGGCGGCGAGTGTGACACAATCGGCCCCGTGAACCTCCGCGGCCAGCCCGTTCGCGTCGGCGATCTCGTGCACAGCGCGCGCCGCCCGGTGTCTCCCGAGATCGTCGCGTTCTACTGCGACACCTTCCGCGACCGCAATCCGCTGTACCGCGACGGGCTCGCGCCGCCGCTGCTCTACCACAGCGAGGTCTACAGCCACATCGACCGCTGGTATCTGAAGCGGCTGGTCGGGAACCTGCACGCGCGCCAGGAGTGGCAGCTGTTCGCGCCGCTGCGCACGGGCAAGGAGCTCGCGACCCGCTC
This sequence comes from Myxococcota bacterium, assembly GCA_035498015.1. NCBI lineage: Bacteria > Pseudomonadati > Myxococcota > Myxococcota bacterium. The sequence goes on along the minus strand of DATKAO010000134.1, from coordinate 10,540 downwards.
GACCGTGGTCGAGCGCTACCGCAAGCGCGACCGCGACTTCGTGGTCAACGAAGTCGACTACTGTGACTCCGACGGGCGTCTGCTCGTGCGCTCGCGCACGCACCAGTCGTTCCTCGCCGACGAGCGCTCGGCCGCCGAGAACGTGGTCGACCGCGACACGGCCGCGAAGAAGGAGCGCCCGCAGCCGGGCGCTAGCGGCGGCAAGGAGCTCGAGCCGGTCGAGCTCGAGGTCGACCTCGCGACTTGCTGGCGCTTCAGCGGCCCGGTGAAGAACTACCACACCGACCGCGACGAAGCGCGCAAGCTCGGCTTCCCGGACGTGGTGGTGCAGGGCATGCTGTCGACGTGTCTGGTGTCTCAGCTCATGGCCAACGCCTTCGGCACGGGCTGGCTCGCCGGCGGGCGCATGGACGTGAAGCTCGTGAACGTGCTGTGGGGCGGCGAGCGCGTGCGCGCGCGCGGCAAGCTCGTGGGCACGGAGCCGGAGGGCGGCGCGCGGCGCAGCTCGGTCGAGGTCTGGGTCGAGAAGGACGACGCGCGGCGCACGCCGGTCGTGGTCGGAACGGCCTCAGCTCTGGGGGACTGACTCGAGCTCGGCCAGGAAGCGCTCCAGCGCCTGCGCCATCTCGTGCGCCGAGGCGTAGCGCTGGTCGGGGTTCTTCTCGCAGGCGCGCTGCAGGATGCGCACGAGTGACTCGGGGATCTCCGGCCGCAGCCGGCGCGGGTCGGGCAGCACCGCGTGCAGCTGCTGGTCGACCACGCCCTCGCCGCTGAAGGGGCGCTGCGCGGTCGCGATCTCGAACATCGAGATCCCGAGCGCATACAGGTCGGTGCGGCCATCGATCTCGCGCCCGAGGATCTGCTCCGGCGGCATGTACTGCGGCGTGCCCTTGGCCTCGCTCTTGGCCTCGTCGCCGGTCTCCATGACCTTGCTGATGCCGAAGTCCATGAGCTTCACGGTGCCGTCGGCGGCGAGCAGCATGTTCGACGGCTTCACGTCGCGGTGGATCACGTTCTGGCGGTGCGCGTAGGCCAGCGCGTTGCAGATCTCGCGGCCGATCTCGGCCACGCGCTGGGGCGGCAGCGGCTGCTTCTCGCTCGAGCCGCGCACGCGCATGACCTCGCGCACGGTGCGGCCCTGCACGTACTCCATCACGATGCAGGGCTGGCCCTCGATCACCGCCACGTCGTAGATGTGCACGATGTTCGGGTGGTTCATGGCCGCGGCCGCCCGCGCCTCGCCGCGGAACATCTTCAGCGCCTCGGGGTTCGCCGCCAGCTCGTGCGGCAGGAACTTGATCGCGACCGGCCGTTCGAGCTCGCGGTCCCAGGCCAGCTTCACGATGCCCATGCCGCCGCGGCCGATCTCGTCGCGCAGCTCGTAGCGCGCGGACTCGAGCGCGGCGGCGGGCAGGGTGGCCGGTCCGCTCGCGCGCTCGCGCAGCCGCTCGAGCCGCGCCTCGACGTCGGCGTAGCCGGGGTCGACGGCCGCGATCTTCTCCAGTGACTCGACCGCGCTCGAGCCGTCGCCGAGTCTCTCGAGCGCGGTGGCCAGCGTGAGCAGGAGCTCGAGGTCGTCCTTCTCGGGCGGACCTTGCACGGCCAGCGCTTGCAGCCGCTCGCGCGCGCGGTCGATCAGGCCCTTCTCGAGGAAGATGCGCGCGAGCAGGCGCGAGGCCGCGCGCGCGTCGGGTGAGGTCGGGGGAATGCGCTGCAGGATGTCGATCGCGCGCTCGTACGAGCCGACCTCGTAGAAGGCGGCGCCGGCCTCCAGGTTCTTGCCCTCTTCGAGCGCCAGCTCGGCGGCGCGGGTGCGGTCGCCCGCGCGCTCCCAGGCGGCGCGGGCCTGGGTGATCTCGCCCGCCTTCTCGTGGCAGTCGGCAGCGCGCTCGAACGCGCCCGAGCGCGCGTAGCACTCGGCCGCCTTCGAGAAACGGTTGATCTTCTCGAACAGCTCGGCGGCGCGGCGCGGCTCACCGGCTTCGGCGTAGGCGACCGCGGCGCGCTCGAAGTCACCCGCGGACTCGTACAGGTCGGCAGCGCGCGCCAGGATGCGCGGCTTGCGGCCGCGCGCCTGGAGCAGAGTGTCGGCGGCCTCGACCCCGAGGCCGGCGCGCCCGAACAGCCGCGCCGCGCTCTCGGGATCGCCGAGTCTCTGGTGGATGCGCGCGGCGCGCTCGAGCTCGCCGCCGCGCTCGAGCAGCTCCGCCGCGGCGCGCTCGTCGCCCAGCGTGAGGAGTGACTCGCCGGCTTCGGCCCAGGAGCCCGCCGCCTCGTAGTGATGCGCCGCCTCGGCGTGCCGGCCCATCTCGCCGTAGACCTTGGCCGCGCGCGCCGGCTGCTTCAGCGCGAGATAGGTGCGCGCGAGCTTGGCGTTGGCGCCTGCCTTCTCGTAGAGCGGCAGGGCGCGCGCCGCCTGGTGGCGCTCCACCAGAAGGTCGGCCGCGCGCTCGATCTCGCCGCGCGACACGAGTCTCTGCACGTCGGCCTCGCCCCCGGTCGGCGCCTCGCGCTGCTGCCGGCGCCGCACCATCCAGGCGAGCAGGAGACCGCCACCCAGCCCGACCAGCGCGCCGATCGCGAGCGGGTGGTCGTCGGCGAGGCGCGCCAGAATGGCGGCGAGCCCACTCGCGAACCTGGCGATGCCTTCCAACCCGCACCTCTCTCGACGCAGCTCGAACCCGGCGCACACGCAGGCCGCGGCGCCTTCGTAGGTTTTCGGCGGCCGGCAAGTGTCTGTTGAGGGGCGCGCGCGCCGCGGGCCGCGTACCCTCGCCGCATGCCCGGACGGCTCGACCCGGTGCACCGCGAGCTGGCGCGCTTCCTGCGCGGCGAGGGAGTCACGCGCACGGCGCGCGTGCTGGCGGCGGTGTCCGGCGGTCCCGACTCGGTGGCGCTCCTGCACGCGCTCGTCTCGCTGGGCCAGCGCGTAGGGGTGGCCCACGTGCACCACGGGCTGCGCGGCGCCGAGGCCGACCGCGAGGCCGACTTCGTGGCCGAGCTGTCACACCGGCTGGGCGTGCCGTTCCACGCCGAGCGGGTCGACGCGCGCCGCCGCGACGGCCGCTCGCCCGAGGCGCGTGCGCGCGCGCTGCGCTACGAGGCGCTCGAGCGCATGCGCGACGCCGGCGGCTACGCCAGCATCGCCACCGCGCACCACATGGACGACCAGGCCGAGACCGTGCTGCTGCGCGCGGCGCGCGGCACCGGCCTGGCGGGGCTGGCGGCGATCCGGCCCGCGCTCGACGGCGGACGCGTGCTGCGGCCCCTGCTGGGACTGCGCCGGGCGGAGCTGCGCGAGTATCTCGCGCGGCGCGGGCTCGCCTGGTGCACGGACTCGTCGAACGCCGAGTGGATCGTGCCGCGCAATCGCCTGCGCGCCGAGGTCCTGCCGGCGCTCGAGTCGCTCGCGCCCGGCGCCGTCGCGCACCTGGCCGAGCTCGCGGCCCGGGCGCGCGAGGCCGACGACGCGGCTCGCCCCGAGCTCGAGGCCTGGCTCGCACGCGCGGCCGAGCCGGGAGAAGGCGGGGTGTGGCTCGAGTGCGCGCCGCTTTTGTCACTCGACCCGGCGCGGCGCCGGCGCGCGCTGGCGGAGCTGGCCGGACGGGCCGAGCTGGGCGAGCGCATCACGCGTGCGCAGCTCGTGCGCATCGAGGCGTTCGTGGCTGGCGCGCGAGCAGGCGCCCGGCTGTCACTCACCGGCACGCGCTCGCTCTACCGCGACCGCGCGCGCGTCTGGCTGGGGCCGGCCTCGGGGCCCCACTTCCCGCCGCCGGTGCGGCGCGCGCTCGCGGCGGGCGACTCGCTCGAATTTCCCGAGAGGGGCCTTCGTCTTTCCTGGGTCGATGCCCGGAGCTCGCCCGCCGTCGCCGCGCTCGACCGCTTCCCGGTGGCCCCCGCCGACGCCTGCACCGTGCGCAGCGCATGTGACGGCGATCTCGTTCGGGTCCGGGGCCGGGAGCGCCGCCTGGCGGAGGTATTCGCGGGCGCGCGCTGGGCACGCAGGGAACGTGCACGTGCGCTCGTCATCGAAAGGTGTGGCGAGATTGTCTGGGTACCCGGCCTCTGGGCGGCGCACGGCGCGCCTGCCGCCGAGGTGAGTTGCGAGATCCGGGCGGAGCGACTTTCGAGCCCGCGCTTTACTTGTTAGATTGCGAGAGAATCCGAGCGTTTAGCAGTCCAATCGCCCCAAGCCCGGCCGTCGATCGGGCCACGTTCCCGGGCACATCGGAGGTGCGTTGAACCATCTCTACAAGAACCTGCTGACACTGGCGATGGCCATGTTCGTCCTCCTGGCCATCTTCAGCCTGTTCGGAAGCACGCAGCAGGAAGCGAACGAAGTCACTTACTCGGAGTTCCTGTCTCGGCTCGAGCAGGGCGACGTGGCCGAGATCGTCGTGAAGGGCGAGCACATCGACGGCAAGCTCAACGACAACTCCACCTTCACCACGAACGGCCCGACCGACGGCGAGCGCTTCCAGAAGCTTCTGCGCAGACACGAGGTGAAGACGACTTACAAGCAGCCGGACGACACCGGCGTGTGGCAGTCGCTCCTGCTGTCGTGGCTGCCGATCCTCGCCTTCACGGGGCTCTGGTTCCTGCTCTTCCGCCAGCTCCAGTCGGGCGGGGGCAAGGCCATGAGCTTCGGCAAGTCGCGCGCGAAGCTCCTGTCCGAGAACCAGCAGCGAATCACTTTCGCCGACGTGGCGGGCATCGAGGAGGCCAAGGCCGAGCTGGAAGAGATCGTCGCGTTCCTGCGCGATCCCAAGAAGTTCACGCGCCTGGGCGGGCGCATCCCGAAGGGCGTGCTGCTGATCGGCCCGCCGGGCACCGGCAAGACACTGCTCGCGCGCGCGATCGCGGGCGAGGCGGGCGTGCCGTTCTTCTCGATCTCGGGCTCCGACTTCGTCGAGATGTTCGTGGGCGTGGGCGCCAGCCGCGTGCGCGATCTCTTCAGTCAGGGCAAGAAGAACGCGCCCTGCATCATCTTCATCGACGAGATCGACGCCGTCGGCCGGCACCGCGGCGCCGGCCTGGGCGGCGGTCACGACGAGCGCGAGCAGACGCTGAACCAGCTTTTGGTCGAGATGGACGGCTTCGAGTCGAACGAGGGCGTGATCATCATCGCGGCGACGAACCGCCCCGACGTGCTCGATCCGGCGATGTTGCGCCCGGGCCGCTTCGACCGCCACGTCACCGTGAATCGCCCCGACCTGCGCGGTCGCGAGGCGATCCTGCGCGTGCACGTGCGGCGCGTGCTGCTCGCCGCCGACGTGAACCTGTCGGTGATCGCGCGCGGCACGCCCGGCTTCTCCGGCGCCGACCTGGAGAACCTCGTGAACGAGGCGGCGCTGCTCGCGGCGCGCCGCGACGGTGAGGCCGTCGCCATGCGCGACTTCGAGCTGGCCAAGGAAAAGGTGCTGATGGGCGCCGAGCGCCGCAGCATGATCCTGTCCGAGAAGGAACGGCGGATCACCGCCTTCCACGAGGCGGGTCACGCGCTGATCGCCATGCTCGAGGAGCACAGCGACCCCGTGCACAAGGTCACCATCATCCCGCGCGGCGGGGCGCTGGGAGTCACGATGACCCTGCCCGCCGAGGACCGCTACTGCGTCTCGAAGGAGGAGCTCCTGGCGACGATCACGCGCGCCATGGGCGGGCGCGCCGCGGAGGAGCTCGTGTTCCAGCACTTCTCCACGGGTGCGGCCAACGACCTCGAGAAGGCGACCAAGATCGCGCGCGACATGGTGTGCAGCTACGGCATGAGCGAGAAGCTCGGCCCGGTGACTCTGTCGGACGACCACAACCCGGTGTTCATCGGGCGCGAGTTCGGCGCGACACCGAAGCACAGCCCCGACAAGGCGCGGCAGATCGACGACGAGGTCTTCTCGATCCTGTCCGACCGCTACGCGCGCGCCAAGCAGATGCTGATCGACCGCCGCGACGTGCTCGACCGCATCGCGCACGCGCTGCTCGAGCGCGAGACGCTCGAGGAGAGTGACCTGCGGCTCCTGCTCGATGGCCGGGAGCTCCCGGCCCTGCCCGAGCCGCAGCGCTCGCCGGGCGTGCCCGCTCGTGCGACCCCCGAATCCGAGGGAGCGCGCCGCCGCTTCGGCGACAAGCCCGTCCCCGACCCCGAGCCGGTTCCAGGATAGCCCCATGTCCGCCCCGCCGGACCAAGGCCCGCGGGTGATCGTGGCCGGGGTGGTCAACGTGACTCCGGACTCGTTCTACGACGGGGGTCGGTGGGCTTCGTCCGACGCCGCGATCGCGCGCGGGCTCGAGCTGGCGGCCGAGGGCGCCGATTGGCTCGATGTGGGCGGTGAGTCGACGCGACCCGGCTCCGAGCCGGTCCCGGTCTCGGAAGAGTGCGCGCGGGTGCTGCCCGTGATCCAGGGGCTGGCCAAGCGCTGCGCGCTGCCGATCTCGGTCGACACCCGCCGGGCCGAGGTCGCAGACGCGGCCCTCACCCGCGGGGCCCGCGTGGTGAACGCGGTCTCGGGGCTGCGCGATCGGGCGCTGGCCGATGTGTGCGCGTCGCACGGCGCGACGCTCGTGCTGAACCACATGCGCGGCGAGCCCGCAACCATGCAGCGCACGCCGAGTTACACCGACGTGATCGGCGAGGTCGCGCAGGAGCTCTTGGCCGATGCGGCGCTCGCCGAGGCCGCGGGTGTGCCCCGCGCGCAGATCTGGCTCGACCCGGGCATCGGCTTCGGCAAACACCCGCGGCACAGCGTGGAGCTCATCGCGCGCCTGTCCGAGCTGGTGGCGCTGGGCTACCCGGTGCTCGTGGGTCCCTCGCGCAAGAGCTTCCTGGCCGAGCTCACGGGCGTTCCAGCCGACGAGCGCCTGCCGGGCACGCTCGCGGCCGCGACCGCCTGCGTGCTCGAAGGCGCCGCCGGGCTGCGCATGCACGACGTGGCCGCCGCGCGCCAGGCGGTCGACGTGGCCGCGGCCATCCGCAGGGCCCGAACGGCGGGTGACTCGTGATTCCCGTCGTCTACGCCTGGCTGCTCGACCGCTGGCAGACCTTCTCCGAGAACTTCCAGCCGGTGCGCGACACGATCGACATCCTGGTCGTGGCCTGGGTCGTGTACTGGCTGCTCATGCGCATCAAGGGCACGCGCGCGGCGCAGATGGCCCTCGGGCTCCTGATCCTCGTCTTGGCCTGGCGGCTCGCGAGCCTGCTCGAGCTCGCGACCATGAGCTTCCTGCTCGACAACTTCCTGTCGTCGGGCTTGCTCGTCTTGATCGTGATCTTCCAGTCCGACATCCGTCGCGCGCTGACTCGTGTGGGGCGCGGCGTGTTCGGCTCGACCCGCACCCAGGAGGCGCACACGATCGAAGAGATCGTGCGCGCGTGTCAGGCGCTCGCGCAGCGGCGCGTGGGCGCGCTGGTCGCGATCGAGCGCGAGGTGCACCTGGACGAGTTCGTCGAGCAGGGCACGCCGCTCGACGCCGAGCTCACGCGCGATCTCCTGATCGCCATCTTCCTGCCGTACTCTCCGCTGCACGACGGCGCCGTGGTGGTGCGCCGCGACCGCATCGCCACCGCCGGCTGCATCCTGCCGCTGGCCATGCGCGCCACCCTGCACGAGTCACTCGGCACGCGCCACCGGGCGGCGGTGGGAGTCACCGAGGAGACCGACGCGCTGGTCGTGGTGGTGTCCGAGGAGAGCGGCAAGATCTCGCTCGTGGCGGGCGGCGAGATCCGCGAGGACCTCGACGGCCCGCACCTGCGCGAGGCGCTGCTCGAGCTCTCAGGCGGCGGCGCGCGCGAAGGCGAGCCCGAGGGCGAGGCGGAGACCGGCGAGGGCGAGGTCAAAGAGTCGCGCGTCGCGGAGGTGCGCTAGGGCCATGCGCATCTTCGACAACATGCTCTACAAGATCGTGTCACTCCTGATCGCGTGCGTGTTGTGGGCCGCCGCGCAGGGAGTCACCGACGTGGAGCAGAGCCTCGACGTGCCGATCGCGGTCGAGAAGGTGCCCGACAACCTGGTGGTGGTGGAGGAGTCGGCGCACGAGATCAACCTGCGCCTGGTGGGCAGCCGCGCCGCGCTGCGCCAGGCCTCGAAGACGCTGCAGCACTACACCGTGTCACTCGAGGGCGCGAAGGCCGGCGAGGCGCGCCTGGCCGTGAACCGCGAGGAGCTCACGGTGCCGCGCGGCGCGCGCATCGCCGCGCGCTCGCCGTCGACCGTGGTCTACACGCTCGAGCCCGTGGTCGCGAAGACGGTGCCGGTGCGCGCCGACCTGGCGGGCGAGCTGCCGGCCGGGCTGCGGCTCGTGCGCGTCTCGCTGGAGCCCAAGGAGATCGCGATCCTGGGCGCCAAGAGCTCCGTGCGGAACATCCGCGAGGTGGTGACCGACCGCATCGAGCTCGCGCGGCTGCGCGAGACGGCGGTACTGGAGAGCTCGGTCGCCCTGGGCTACCCGCACGTATGGCGCAAGGATCCGGACGGGGGGCCGATCCGAGTGACCGTGGAGGTCGAGCCCGCGGCGGGCCACTCCACGGGCGAGTGATTCTCGGCGCGTTTGAGGGAGAACGTGGGCAGCACGAGACAGCTCTTCGGCACCGACGGCATCCGCGGGCGAGCCAACGTCTACCCCATGACCGGCGAGGTCATGATGCAGCTCGGCCGCGCGGTGGCGCTGGTGTTCCGGCTCGGCCCCAACGGCTCGCACGCACCGCGCGTGCTGATCGGCAAGGACACGCGCCTCTCGGGCTACATGCTCGAGGACGCGCTCGCGGCGGGCCTGTGCTCGATGGGCGTCGACGTGCTGCAGGTCGGCCCGATCCCGACGCCGGGGCTCGCGTTTCTCACCGTCGACATGCGCTGCGACGCGGGCGCCATGATCTCGGCCTCGCACAACCCGTTCGAGGACAACGGGGTGAAGTTCTTCTCGCGCGACGGCTTCAAGCTGCCCGACGAGCTCGAGTCGCGGGTCGAGGAGCTCATGCAGTCGCCCGAGCTCGAGGGCGCGCGCGCGCTGGGTGCCGACCTCGGCCGCGCACGGCGAATCGACGATGCGTCGGGGCGTTACATCGTCTTCCTCAAGAAGAGCATTCCCCGCAGCTGCACGCTGGAAGGGCTGCGCATCGCGATCGACTGCGCGAACGGGGCCGCCTACAAGGTCGCGCCCACGGTGCTCGAAGAGCTCGGCGCCGAGGTGGTCGCGGTCGGCAACCGGCCCGACGGCACGAACATCAACGACGGCTGCGGCGCCACGCACCCCGAGCACGTGGCGGCAGTGACTCGCGAGTCCCGCGCCGACCTGGGCATCGCGGTCGACGGCGACGCCGACCGGGTCATGCTGATCGACGAGCGCGGCGAGCTGGTCGACGGCGACCAGATCCTCACGTTGTGTGCGCTCGACCTGAAGCGGCGCGGCGCGCTCAGCGCGGACGCCGTGGTCGGCACCGTGATGAGCAACCTGGGCATGGAGCGCGCGCTCCACGCGCACGGCATCCGTCTGGTGCGGGCCGACGTGGGCGACCGCTACGTGGTCGAGGCCATGCTGCGCGAGAAGATCAACCTGGGCGGCGAGCAGTCGGGTCACCTCGTGTTCCTCGACCACAACACGACCGGCGACGGCATGCTCTCGGCGCTGCAGGTGCTGGCGCTCATGCGCCGCGAGGAGCGGCCGCTGTCGGAGCTCGCACGGGTCATGCAGCGCACGCCGCAGGTGCTGAAGAGCGTGCGCGTGCGCACGAAGACCCCGTTCGGCGAGATCCCGGAGTTCGCGCGCGCGCTGGCCCAGGCCGAGCGCGCGCTGGCCGGAAACGGACGCGCCAACGTGCGCTACTCGGGCACCGAGCCGCTCGCCCGGGTCATGATCGAGGGCGACGACGCGGCGCGCATCGAGACACTCGCGCAGGAGCTCTGCGAAGTCCTGCGCAAAGCGATCGGAGACACCCGCTCATGAGCGAACGCCGCCTCGTCGTGAACGTCGACCACGTGGCCACCGTGCGGCAGGCGCGGCGCGGGCTCGAGCCGGATCCAGTCACGGCCGCGGCGCTCGCGCAGCTCGGCGGCGCCGACGGCATCGTGGTGCACCTGCGCGAGGACCGGCGGCACATCCAGGACCGCGACGTGCGGCTGCTGCGCCAGACCGTGCACGGCCAGTTCTGCCTCGAGATGGCCGCGACCCAGGAGATGCTCAAGGTCGCCCTCGAGGTGCGCCCGAGCTCGGTGACGCTCGTGCCCGAGCGCCGCGAGGAGCTCACCACCGAGGGCGGGCTCGACGTGCAGAGTCGGATCGGCGAGATCGGCGAGATCGTGCGGGCGCTGGGCGACGGCGGCGTGCGCAGCTGCCTGTTCGTCGACCCCGACCTCGAGCAGATCAAGGCCGCCCACCGCGTGGGCTCGCGCGCGGTCGAGATCCACACCGGCCGCTACGCCGAGCGCGGCCCCGACCACGAGAACGAGGTGCGGCGCATCGAGGACGCGATCCGGCTCGCCGCGAAGCTCCACCTCGAGATCGGCGTGGGTCACGGGCTCGACTACCGCAACGTCGCGCGCCTGGCGCGCATCGG